>NZ_JBAVZJ010000135.1:0-1894 GCF_049588695.1 Robiginitalea sp. | reverse complement strand
CCTTTTCCTCGTTCCGGCTCAAGATCAGCACATTAGCCCCTTCCTCTGCTAAGGCCCGGGCGGTTTCAAACCCAATTCCGGAATTCCCCCCGGTGACCACACAATTTTTTCCTTTCATATCTCAGCGTATTCGCCTTTTAGATGTAAAAACTGGTCGAAAGTTACTCATATGAATCCATTGATGAAAGTGCCTGACAGGAAGAGTACTCAGAAGTCCACCCACCGGGATTGACGGACCTTTCTTTATGGGAATGCTAAATCACTTACAAGCTACGGCTGCAAAGTATTCAAGGCGTATCTTTGTAAAATTCAACCCGGAGGTTGGATAAATCAATGTCTTCTATTAGTCCCAGGAATCCTATGAAAATAGCCTTCTTCTCCTACAAGTCCTATGATAAGGAATGGTTTGATAAGCATCTGGGGGATACCGGATTTGAAATTGACTATTTCAGGGTCCGCCTGGTCGCCGAAACCGCCCAATATGCCAAGGGGAGCGATGTAATCTGCGCCTTCGTGAACGACGATCTCAGTGGGCCTGTCATTGAGGAACTTGCCGGATACGGGATAAAGATGATTGCCCTGCGCTGTGCGGGGTTTAACAACGTGGACCTGGAGACTGCCGACAGGCTCGGGATCCCGGTGTACCGGGTGCCGGAATATTCTCCGCATGCGGTGGCCGAGCACGCCGTAGCCCTGATCCTGGCCCTGAACCGTAAAACCCATAAGGCCTATAACCGCGTCCGGGACGGGAATTTCTCCCTCTCCAGGATGGTGGGGTTCAATTTACATGGAAAGACAGTCGGTGTGCTGGGCACAGGGAAAATCGGAAGGGTCTTTGCCGAGCTGATGCGGGGATTTGGTTGCAGGGTCCTGTTGTACGACAAATTCCCAAATACAGAAATGGAAGATAAGGGATACTCTTATGTGGATCTGAGTACCCTGCTGAAGGAATCTGATATCCTGTCCCTGCACGTACCCCTGCTCCCGGAGACGGCCCAAATTATCAATAGCGGGACACTGAAAATGATGAAAGACGGGGCCATGCTGATCAATACAAGCCGGGGTGGGTTGATAAATACAGAACACGCTCTGAAGGCCCTGCAAAGCCGGAAACTGGGCTATTTGGGCATTGACGTTTACGAACAGGAGGAGGGGGTCTTTTTCCAGAACCTACAGGAACAGATCATCGATGATAATACCCTCGCACTCCTCATGGCATTTCCCAACGTAATGGTCACGGCCCACCAGGCCTTTTTTACCCGGGAAGCCCTGGATGAAATAACCCGAATCACCCTGCAGAACATCGAGGACTTTTCGAAAGGCGTGGATAATGAAAACCGGATAGAACTCCCTGAATAAGGGATTCAAGCTACTGTTTAGCTTCAAATTAAACCATAGACATCTTCAATAGTTAAAAAGATATTAAATAGATGCTGTTTATAGTTAATCTTCTCTAAAGGTGTGAAACCTTTTGGGTATTCTTACGTCTAAGGAATAGGTGAGAGCAAAGGAGCCTATTGCTCCTGTCACCCAGAAAAAAAGAAATAACTATGAGCAATAACAACGATCAAAAAAATGTAATTAAGGCTGTCTTTAAAAGAATCCCAACACGCAGAGCAAGTTGGTTGAATTATCGAAGACATACCGCGCTTAAGCTCATTCGCTTTTCCTAGAGCGCAAATAGTCTTAAGTTATTTATTGTCTAATCTAAAAGAGGGCCTTGGCCCTCTTTTTTTTCTTTTACTCCCAAATCGGGCAATCTCAAATTACCGATCTCCACAAACTGAGTGAGGTAATGATTATAGTGTATTATAGTTCACTATCAATTCGCATTGATTACCTGACCAGAACCGGAGATATTGGCTTCTATTGTTGGAATCCCTTTGTAATAGAC
>NZ_JBAVZJ010000134.1:0-1807 GCF_049588695.1 Robiginitalea sp. | reverse complement strand
TGTCGGGGGAATCAATATTTCGGACCGGTATGACAACACCATCGACACACACTTGTATTGGAGGGATACACATATAAAGTTTACAGGTCCCCTGGTACATGATTTACAAAGGCACTTTCTAGCGAGTTGGAACGCGGCCCAGCCCGAGAAACTCCTTTTTTCAAAAGACTTAATGCCCCTGGAAGAAAGTCCTGAAATCCTGCCCTATCGCGGCTATGCTCAAATGATTCCCGGAGGGCCCTTTTATCCTTTTTCCAATATCATGCTCTCGTATTTAAAGATTTTTAACCTTGCGCGCAAAACCCTGTATATCACCAACCCGTATTTCATCCCCAGTAGCAGTATACTAAATGCGCTCAAGCAGGCGGCAATGAGTGGAGTGGACGTACGACTGTTGCTGCCGGACACCTCGGATTCCTGGTTGGTAGGGGCAGCCTCACGATTTTATTTTGAAGAACTACTGGAGGCAGGAGTACGTATATTCCTGTATACCAAAGGCTTTGTACATGCAAAAACAGTTGTTGCGGATACTTCAGTGAGTGTCGTAGGAACCGCGAACATGGATATACGCAGTTTTGATCTCAACTTCGAGATTATGTCCGTAGTTTATGGGGAAGGCTTGGGAAAAAAACTGGAAGCCGTATTTTTTGAAGATTTGAAATTAAGTAAGGAGGTCGACGGCAGTTTTTGGAAGCAGCAACCTATTCATAGAAAACTAGGCTATGCTACAGCCCGATTGGTATCCTCATTTTTATAGAATAGGGATAGCCGAAAAAAGCCTGGGGGGGGGCACGCCCCCACCCCTATTCTTAAGGTAAAAACCTTTCCTGCAAAACACAATCATAACCGCCACCCCTGCTATCCTTAAATCATACAAACGATCTGCATACAATAGCTTGGGCTTTTATATTTTTGTGCCTCACAGAAATTTCCCCAGATGAATAAAGTACTTAAACGCGTTCTGAAAATACTCCTGATTGTTCTTGGTCTCCTTTTTGTTGTGGTCCTGATAGGCGCCTTTTACATCAATGGGGCCTTATTCAGCTTTGGGTTGAAACAGTCCAAACCGGATTCTGATATTGTGGAAATCCAAGTAAATGGGAACTCCTTTCGCGACCTGAATCGCAATGGCTCCCTCGATCCCTATGAGGATACACGTCTATCTATTGCAGACCGGGCGGAGGACTTGCTAACGCGTCTGACTTTGGAAGAAAAAGTGAACCTGCTCAAAGGATCCGGAATCAAATCCCTGGTCTCGATGGAAGATCCGGACCTTCTGGTACCCGGGGCAGCCGGTACCACTGAACCTATACATCGACTGGGGATTCCAAGGATATACCTGGCAGATGGGCCGGCGGGACTTCGAATAGCACCGGTGCGGGAAGACTCGGATAAGACGTATTACGCCACCGCTTTTCCGATCGCTACCTTACTGGCCTCCACCTGGAATGTGGATTTAGTAGAAAGTGTAGGGCAGTCTATGGGCAATGAAGCCCTGGAATACGGGTTAGATGTACTTCTGGCACCGGGGGCCAATATTCACCGGAACCCCCTGTGCGGCAGGAATTTTGAATACTACTCGGAGGACCCCCTCCTATCAGGGTATATGGGTGCGGCCATGGTCAACGGGATTGAATCCAATGGGGTAGGCACTTCGGTTAAACATTTCGTAGCCAACAACCAGGAAACCAGCCGATACAGCAACGATGTACTGGTCTCAGAGCGCGCCCTTCGGGAGATTTACCTTAAGGGTTTTGAGATAATCGTCAAAGAATCCCAGCCCTGGACGGTTATGTCTTCCTATAAC
>NZ_JBAVZJ010000133.1:0-2699 GCF_049588695.1 Robiginitalea sp. | reverse complement strand
CTCAAAGCCTGTATGTATAAAGATCTCGATGAAATGGAGCAGCTGGGATTATACGAGGTGATCCCGGAGGATTTTTCACTTACTGAATTCGTTTGCATATCCAAACAACCGCATCAGGAGATTATTCGGGAAGGCCTGGATTATCTTCAAAAAGAAATAGGATAAGACTATGAGTGACAAGAGACTTACCATCAAAAAAAGGTTACACATTATCAAGCACCGCCTGAGGGGGAATAAAATGGCGCCGGCATTCAGTGCGCTGCATACGTTCCTCTTTACCCCGGATGAAACCACCCATAGCGGGGGGCATATCCGGTCTGCCGATGACTTGAAGCGCACCATGAATATGGTGATTCTGGCCTTGATCCCGGTGCTTCTTTTCTCGTTTTTCAACACGGGATATCAGCATTATGCCGCCATTGATGCGGCCAATGGGGCACCCAGGGTACTTTCCCTAATGGATAATTTCCTGACCTGGGAGAATTTCTGGTTGGGCTTTAAACTGGTTATGCCCCTTGTTGTTATTTCCTATGCCATCGGGTTGGGGGTCGAATTTATTTTTGCCATAATCAAGGGCCATGAAGTAGAGGAGGGGTACCTCGTTACCGGAATGCTGGTTCCCCTGATCGTCCCTGTAGATACGCCCCTGTGGATGCTCGCTGTGGCTGTGGTTTTTGGAGTAGTCATAGGGAAGGAAGTTTTTGGAGGCACCGGGATGAATATCCTCAATCCTGCCCTTACCATAAGGGCCTTCCTGTTTTTCGCTTACCCCACCTGGATGAGCGGTGACAAGGTATGGGTGCACGGAGCCGTGGAACGCACCGGAACCCCGGATGCGATCTCAGGTGAAACCATCCTCGGGTCGCTGGCCCAGAACAGCTCATATGGCTATAGCACCTCGGACATGTTTTTCGGGTTTATTCCCGGATCGGTAGGCGAGACCTCTGCCTTTCTTATCCTGTTGGGCGGGCTGTTTTTGATCTTCAGTAAGATTGCCAGTTGGCGAATCATGGTCAGTGCCGTGATCGGTGCTTTGGTAATGGGGCTTATTTTTAACGGAATTGTAGACATGGGCTGGATTGGTGAAGGAAGTTCCTTCTATGGCCTGATGAACTTTGAATTCTGGAAACACCTTATTGTAGGGGGTCTCGCTTTTGGAATTGTCTATATGGCAACAGACCCTGTGACGGGTTCACAGACGAACAGGGGGAAATGGTTTTACGGTTTTTTGATCGGATTTCTCTCAGTGATGATCCGTGTCTTTAACCCTGCTTATCCTGAAGGGGTTTTCCTGGCTATTTTACTGATGAATGTATTTGCGCCCACCATCGACCATTATGTGGTTCGCGGGAATGTAAAAAGGAGACTCAACCGACTTAAAACGGCTACGATCTATCCCCGGACAACGGATGGCAAGGCCGAAGAACTTAAAGCAGAAACCGTTTAGCTATGGCATTCAACACGGACAAGAATTTATATACCGTTCTCTTTGCAGCCCTCATGGTAGTGGTGGTGGGGTCCATCCTGGCCTACCTGGCCTCAGGGCTCAAGCCGCTGATCAAGGAAAACGAGCGCTTTGAAAAGCAACAGAATATCCTGTATGCTATGGGCGTAAATGATAATGAAGGTACAGGTTCAGTGAGTTTTATTCCTACAGAACGGGTAGAGGATGTATTTACTTCCTATATCAAGGAACAACTCGTAATCAGCGGGGATCAAATCACCCAGGATGACCAGGCCTACCTTATCGATATGAAAAAACAGCTTGCGGCCCGCAAGAAGGGGCAGCCGTTTCAATTACCTGTTTATATCGGGGAGAAAGACGGCAAAAAGTTTCATATTCTTCCTATGTACGGCAAAGGTTTGTGGGACGCCATCTGGGGCTTTATCGCCCTGGATGAAGATATGATTGTCCAGGGGGTCTATTTTGATCACAAAGCGGAAACTCCTGGCCTTGGGGCCAATATTAAGGAGCGTTTCTTTATGGACGATTTTGAAGGAGAGTCCATTATGGAGGACGGCCGCCTGGTAGGTATAAAGGTCATCAAAGGCAACAACGACCCTGCCAATACCGATAAGGACGACAATGCCGTGGATGCCCTTGCGGGAGCCACTATTACCGGTAACGGGGTAACCTCCATGATTTCAGAAAGCCTGAACCTGTACAAAGACTATTTAGAATCTGTAAGATCCAACTGATATGGCACTGCTGACCAAGAAAGATGCAAACCTTATAATAGATCCCCTGGCGGACAATAACCCGATTACCATCCAGGTCCTCGGAATTTGTTCGGCCCTGGCGATTACCGCTGAACTTAAGGCCTCTGTGGTGATGGCGATTTCGGTAATTTTTGTCATGGGTGTTGGAAATGTGGTGATCTCCCTGATGCGGAATATCATCCCTTCCAAGATCCGGATTATCGTCCAGCTGGTAGTGATTGCCGCCCTGGTAATTGTGGTGGACCAGGTGCTTAAAGCTTTTGCCTATGAGCTGAGCAAGACCCTGGCTGTATTTGTCGGACTGATCATCACCAATTGTATCATAATGGGGCGGTTTGAAGCCTTTGCCCTGGGGAACGGACCCTGGAGGTCCTTCCTGGATGGGATTGGGAATGCCTTGGGGTATGGGGTGATCCTGATCATCGTGGGTTTCTTCAGGGAACTCCTCGGATCTGGGACGCTTTTTGGATATCCCGTCC
>NZ_JBAVZJ010000132.1:0-3181 GCF_049588695.1 Robiginitalea sp. | reverse complement strand
GGGGAGGAACGGAAGGAATTGGAAAAGACGCTTGAAGAGTTGTTGCAGAATCAGAAGGAAAGTGGGGAATTGAGTTTTGATGAGAAGGAAAAACTAAAGCGGTTCTTTGAAAAGCAGGAAGAGCAGGAGCGCCTTATGGAAAAATTTAGCAAGGAATTGTCCGAGGGCCTTGAGGAGCGTTCGGAGCCGGAAAGCGAATTGCTCAGGGAACGTCTGGAACGACAGGAGGCAGAGGCTCGGAAAAATGCGGCCATGATGGAGGAAATGCGTGAAATCCTGGACAAGTTGGACAAGGAGGAGTTGCAAGCACGAATGGAAGAGTTGTCCAAATCGCAAAAGAGCAACCGGCGGAGCATGGAACAACTCTTAGAATTGACCAAAAGGTATTACGTTCAGGAGAAGAGCCGTCAACTGGGCCGGAAATTGGCAAGTCTGGCCGAAACGCAAAGCAAGGAAGCAGAATCTGCAGAAGCCCGGGAAAAACGAGAGGAAGAACAACAGGGACTCAATAAAGAGTTCAATGAGACAAAGGAGGCGTTAAAGGAGCTCGAACAAAGCAATGAAAGCCTTCAGAAGCCACTGCCGTGGGAACGAGATAAAAAAACAGAGCAAGCTGCTACACAGAACCAGGAAGAGGCTCTGGAGGAGTTGAAAAAGGAGGATAATCAAGCTACCGAGGGTGGCGAGTCATCTCAAAGCGATAAAGAAGCCAGAGAGCAGCAGAAAAAGGCCTCCGAAAAGCTCAAGGAACTAAGTGAGGGGCTTCAACAAGGGGCGTCCGGTGGTGGCGCAGAGACCATAGCTGAGGATGCGGAAATGCTCCGTCAAATCCTCGATAATCTCGTGGTGTTCTCCGTAGAAGAGGAAATGCTCTTTAATCGAATTCAGCAGGGGGGCAGTGATCCTATAGGGCGCTCCGGGGACATCCGCAAACAACAACAGTTAAGACAGCTTTTTGAGCATGTAGACGACAGCCTTTTTGCCCTATCCATGAGACGGGCGGAAATTTCGGAGATTGTAAACACAAAAATTACGGACGTATATTACAATGTCGACAAGGCCCTGGAGAGTTTTAGCGACAATAATTGGTTCCGGGGAGCTTCGTATCAACAGTACGTGTTTACGGCAGCCAATGAGCTTTCGGCTTTTTTGGCGGATATGCTGGACAATATGCAGGACTCACTGATGCCCGGGAAAGGGCAAGGCCAGGGTTCTGATGTACAGCTTCCGGATATCATACAGAGCCAGGAAGAATTGCGCCAACAGATGCAGGAAGGGGGCGAAAAGAAAGGGTCATCGGGTAATCCGGAAGCAGCGGGTTCTGCACAGGGGCAGGGGTCGGGCGAGGGATCTGGTGATACATCAGGAGGCAAAGAGGGTGCAGGCGAAGGAAAAGGGGACGGAATGGGCCAGGAGGGTGGCGAAGAGGGTTTAGAAGGGGGTCCCGGTGATTCGGGGTCTAAAAAGGGAGAAGGCAAAGGTCTGGGTGAAGGTCAGGATGGTAGAAAAGGAGGGGACAACGACGGAAGCCAAGAGGAATCTAATGGGGAAAAAGGAGGGGAAGGCGGATTGTCAGAGGCCGATTATGAAGAGTATTATCAAATCTATAAAGAGCAACAAAGGATTCGTCAGGAACTGGAGTTCCAATTGGAGAATATGATTAATGATGCAGATAGAAGTTTAGGAGAGCGAATCGCAAGGGAAATGGAAATGTTTGAAAATGAGCTGTTGCAAACCGGTATAACACAAAGGACAGCCGATCGATTGAATCGGATCCAACAACAGTTAATGAGACTGGAAAATGCCACATTAAAACAGGGGTTAGAGGATAGACGGGAGAGTGTCACCCGAAAGAATGAGTTTGCAAGCCCGGTGTTAACACCTCCTGAAATATTCGGACGTAAACAACGGGAAGTGGAGTTTTTAAACCGGGAAGCCTTACCTTTGCGCCGCCAATATCGGAATCGGGTAAAGAAGTATTTCATTGGAAGAGATAGCGTACCATTATCAGACGGGATTCAGCCTTAAGGAAGAGAAAAAACATACCGATTGGATTATTCGGGTGATAGAAGGCTATGGGCGAAAGACCGGGGAATTGAGCTTTATTTACGTATCAGATGAAGTGATTCTTCAAATGAATCAGGAATATTTGGCCCACGATTTTTATACAGATATAATCACTTTTGGGTATCCTGAATTAGAAGGCTTGTCTGGGGACTTATTTATATCCACGGATAGGGTTACAGAGAACGCAGGACAAATGAATTGTAGCATAGAAAGTGAGATGCGTCGGGTAATGGTACACGGCGTACTTCATCTTCTTGGCTTTCAGGACAAGTCAGCGAAGGAGACGCGGATAATGAGAGAGCTAGAGGATGCGGCATTAAAATTGTTCCACGTGAAACATAGTTCAGATGTTTAACGAAATATATGATGTAATTGTCGTAGGTGGCGGGCATGCAGGCTGTGAAGCTGCAGCAGCGGCAGCCAACATGGGGTCGAAGACCTTGTTGATCACTATGAACCTTCAAACTATCGGCCAGATGTCGTGCAATCCGGCAATGGGTGGGATAGCCAAGGGCCAGATAGTTAGAGAGATTGATGCCCTGGGGGGATACAGCGGAATAGTAACCGACGCCTCCGCCATACAGTTCAAAATGCTAAACATGAGTAAGGGGCCGGCCATGTGGAGTCCAAGGGCTCAGAACGACAGGATGCGTTTCGCTGAAGAATGGCGTTTGGCGCTTGAAAGATTGCCTAACCTTGATTTCTATCAGGAAATGGCGGTGGGAATTATTGTGGATGGTGGGCAAATCAAGGGGGTGAAAACCTCACTTGGGCTCGAGATATTAGGGAAGGCAGTGGTATTGACTAATGGCACCTTTTTAAACGGCTTAATTCATATCGGGACTAAACAATTCGGAGGGGGCCGGGCTGGCGAGAGAGCTTCGACAGGGATAACGGAGCAACTCTCTTCCTTTGGATTTAGCACGGGAAGAATGAAGACCGGGACACCGCCAAGGGTAGACGGAAGAAGCCTGGATTACGATAAAATGACCGCACAACCCGGAGACGAAAATCCTGGAAGGTTCTCATTTCTCGACACACCAGTACTTAAGGAGCAGCGGGAGTGCCACATGACTTATACGAATCCCGAGGTGCATGAATTACTTAAGGACGG
>NZ_JBAVZJ010000131.1:0-3511 GCF_049588695.1 Robiginitalea sp. | reverse complement strand
GGCGAAAACGGGATCTTTCAGGAATCCGATGAACAAAAACAAAATCCGGATACCCCAGCTTTGGAGGGGTTTTATACAGCATTTGAAAGAGGACTGGTACCGTTATGTCTTTGATACCATTGTAGTGATCCTGGGAATCATGATAGCCTTTTACCTGGACGGTTGGTATGAGAATACCACCCGAAAATCACTGACACGGTCATATGCCACTTCTTTGATTTCAGACCTTCAGGATGATATCGCTGAAGTAGAGCAGATAAGAGCTGAAATGTTGGAATATGTCGCCCGTATCGATAGTCTGTCCAGTTATGTCCGAAACCGGGAAATCCAAGGGTTATCGAACCTGGATCTTTTCCCACTGTTAACGGGTGGAAACAGGCCCTATTCCTGGAATCGGGTTACTATTGATGAGTTAAAGCAATCGGGTGTTCTGAGGGATCAGGGAAACGAGAAATTGTCCAGAGGGATTGCACAATATGAGGCGTTTACCAAACATATGGAGGAAGATTACCGGATGGATCTTATGGCTCGTGACCGGGTTTCAGCACTTGCCGATGAAATAGTAGACCTTAATTATTCAAATTTTAATATTCTGGCCCAAAAATACTGGAATCCAAATTCTTATAACATTTCAGAGGATTATTTTCACCAAACCGAAGCCTACGCAATTGCGCAACAAGACGGACTTAAATTGCTAAGTGAAGATGAGGTCCGTTTAAAACAAATGGTTAATGGTTATTTGCGTCTGCGGTTTTTCCTTAATATCCGGGCTAATATTGAATTACCCCAATTGATTGAGCAGGCAGAAAGTATAATCGAATTGCTTGAAAATCAATATTTAAACCAATGATTGAAAGGTATACTCCGGCACTCTAGTAACAATATATAGAATATCCATTTCAACCCCGGACTTTAAGAGAACTCTGAAGTAAAGTGAAAATGGACAGAAGGATACTTCTGCTGAGTCATTTGAAGGGAGAATGCCGAATCTGCAAGAAATACCAGCTGACCGCGCTTGTCCCGAGCCAGAAATTTCTGTTTTACCCGCAGAAACTCCTGGTACTCTTCGTTTGAAGGGTCCTGAGGTTCTATCCAGCAGGCCTTGTGAACCGGAAACGGCTCATACGTACATTTGGCCCCGTATTCGTGTTCCAGGCGGTACTGAATGACTTCGTATTGCAAGGCTCCTACGGTACCGATCACCTTACGGCCATTGAGCTCGAGAGTAAATAATTGGGCGACTCCTTCATCCATAAGCTGGTCAATACCTTTGGCCAGTTGTTTTGCCTTCATCGGATCTGCATTGTTGATATACCTGAAGTGTTCCGGGGAAAAGGAGGGGATTCCTTTGTAATGTAATTCTTCACCTTCAGTAAGGGTATCACCAATTTTAAAATTTCCTGTGTCGTGCAGACCTACAATATCCCCGGGAAAGGACTGGTCAATAATGGCTTTTTTCTCCGCGAAAAAGGCGTTTGGACTCGAGAATTTCAGGGACTTTCCCAGACGGACATGAAGGTAAGGTTTATTGCGTTCGAACGTGCCCGAAACTATTTTAATAAAGGCCAGTCGGTCGCGGTGTTTCGGGTCCATATTCGCGTGAATCTTAAAGACAAAACCGGTCATTTTCTCTTCGTCGGCAACCACGAGCCGCTCCTCAGATTTTTTGGGGCGTGGCGTCGGTGCAATTTCTACAAAGCAATCCAGTAGTTCCTTAACCCCAAAATTATTCAAAGCGGAGCCAAAGAAAACGGGTTGTTGGGTACCCGCGAGGTATGCCTCCCGATCGAATGGGGGATAGACCCCCTCCACCAGTTCGAGGTGTTCTCTGAGTTCCTGGGCAGCTTTCTCACCAATCAGCAGCTCCAATTCCGGGTTGTTGATATCTTCAAAGGAGCGCGACTCCTGAATTTGTTGTTTGTTTTCTCCCTGAAAGAGTAGGATGTTCTTTTCGTAGATGTTGTAAATACCTTGAAAGTCGTATCCCATCCCAATGGGAAAGCTCAATGGAGTTACGTGCAAGCCCAGCTTCTGTTCCACCTCGTCCATCAGGTCAAAAGCGTCTTTCCCTTCCCGGTCGAGCTTATTGATAAAAACGATCATGGGGATATTACGCATCCGGCAGACTTCTACCAGTTTCTCAGTCTGCTCTTCCACTCCCTTGGCCACATCAATAACCACAATAACACTGTCCACGGCAGTAAGTGTCCGGAAAGTATCCTCTGCAAAGTCCTTGTGACCCGGGGTGTCGAGGATGTTAATCTTTTTATCCTTATAGTAAAAGGCGAGGACGGAGGTCGCGACAGAAATTCCTCTTTGTCGCTCGATTTCCATAAAATCGCTGGTTGCTCCTTTTTTGATTTTGTTGCTTTTTACCGCTCCTGCTTCCTGAATAGCCCCTCCAAAGAGGAGTAATTTTTCAGTAAGGGTTGTTTTTCCGGCATCCGGGTGCGATATGATACCAAATGTGCGGCGCTTTTTGATTTCCTGTTTAAAATTCACTGGGAGAAATTTGGGCAAAAGTACCAAAAAACACAAGGACTTTTGAGTGTAGGCCATCTCAAAAGATTTCTTAAGAAAAATTCTACTTATATTGTAGTAATCTTAGTAATAATCGAGGCTCATCGATAAAGTGCTGTTTTAGTCGCCTGGTAGATTTTTTCGGAATAATAGTAATTACCGATTTCATCGATAAACGGTCTGCCCAAGGGGTGTCGGAAGTAATTTGTCGAATTATGAAGTCTTTGATAGAGTCTTGGATAAATAGAATTGTAATCCATTGGCTACAAGTAAGATTAGGAGTAATTTGGCCACTGAAATGACTTTCCCCCAGTGTTTATTTCAAAGATGTGCAATAAGTTATGGTTTGTCGTTACCTTAAATCGACCATGTATGAAACAACTTTACTTCTTTACTAATTTGAATAAACTGAAAGTATTTTGTTCAGTTGTATTCCTATTGATAGCCTTTGATGGACTTTCAACTCCTACCCTAAATCCCGGGCAGATCCTGGAGAATAAGAACATTGATACAGACAGGGATGGTGTGCTCAATTCGGTCGATATTGATGACGACAATGATGGAATTATAGATACGGTTGAAGATTCTGATATAGATGGAGATGGCGACCCCGAAACCAATCCTCTCGATACCGATGGAGATGGTGTGCCGGACTACCTGGATCTTGATTCTGATAATGATGGCTTGCTCGATAATTTTGAAGCCCAGGGAACACATGCTTATGTTGCCCCTTCCGGAATTGATTCTGATGGGAACGGCCTCGATGATGCCTATGAAGAAACTCCTGGAAGTTGTGGTGGACTCATACCTATAGATACCGATAGTGATGGTGTCACAGACTACCTTGATGTCGACTCGGACAACGACGGAATCCTGGATAATCTGGAAGCACAATTCCGGAGTGATTTTATTCCACCTGTAGGTATCGATGAAAATAATAATGGTGTTGACGATGCCTACGAGCCTATCGGAGATGAGATTTGCGATTTTA
>NZ_JBAVZJ010000130.1:0-1645 GCF_049588695.1 Robiginitalea sp. | reverse complement strand
GGTCTGAACTCTCCACACTTTTGAGAATACTCGTCATTTTTTCAATGACCTGTATGGGGTAATTACCCACAGAGGTTTCCCCTGAAAGCATGACGGCGTCTGCACCGTCCATTACGGAATTGGCCACGTCGTTCACTTCGGCTCGTGTGGGTACCATACTGGTGATCATGGTTTCCATCATCTGGGTGGCGATAATCACCGGAATGCGTGCTTTCTTCGCCCTTAAAACCAATTTTTTCTGAATAAGCGGGACTTCCTGAGCAGGGACTTCCACCCCTAAATCCCCCCGGGCCACCATAAGTCCATCGCAATAGGCGACAATCTTGTCGATGTTCTTTACCGCCTCGGGCTTCTCAATCTTGGCGATAATGGGGATTTTATATTTGGAGTGTTTCTCAATGATTTGCTGCAGGTCGATAAGATCCTGACTGTGCCGGACAAAGGAAAGGGCCATCCAGTCTACCTCCTGCGAAATCGCAAACATGGCATCTTTTACATCCTTCTCCGTAAGCGCTGGCAGGGAAATATTCGTATTTGGCAGGTTGACCCCCTTCTTGGATTTAAGCGGGCCTCCCTGGATAACTTTCGCCCGAACTGCATTTTTGCGATTGGTCTCAACCACTTCAAACATGAGTTTTCCATCGTCCAGGAGTATGCGCTCCCCAGGATTGACATCCCTGGGAAACTCCTTGTAGTTCATATAGACCTCTTCTGCAGTACCCTCAAAAGGTTTTCCGGTTTTAAAAACTATCTCATCACCCGGCACCACAATGACTTCCCCGGACATAACCCCCACGCGCAGTTTTGGCCCCTGAAGGTCGGCTAGGATAGCCGTATAGACCTGGAGTTCCTCACTCAATTCACGGATCATTTTAACGCGCTTCTTCACGTCCTCGTAATCCGCATGGGAAAAATTAATTCGAAACACATCTACTCCTGCCTCCATCATCCCTTTAAGCACTTCCCGTTTACTGGTGGCCGGGCCAAGAGTGGCGACAATTTTAGTCTTCTTTTTATTGGGCATTTCCTCTAATAGATTAGATTGTATCTGGATTTTAGTTTCGCGGTTTCAAGCCTGTAGGCCGTACTCACTTTGGGGATGGATAAAAGACCAGGGAGCAGCTTTAGATTTTTTTCGTCTCCTTCGAGCTTCAGGAAGAAATCTACTTCCCGCTTCTCGGGTATTAAACTCCGTCGCTTTACTTCAGGTTCATCCTTAAACAACCCCACTGTCGACCCTCCGCTATACTCGGTTCCTGAATTCTTGAAGAGGGTCCATTCCCTGTAGGAGGTTTGATCTTTCCATTCAAAAACCACAAAAAAACCGTCCTTGTCGAGTTCAAGATCTTCTGTGGTCCGTCTCAAATGCAGCCCGAGGACGCTATTCAGCGCATAGGCCAGGGCATAGTCTTCCAAATTACTGTGAATGGCAAAGAGACTAAATACTGTTTCCTCCAGAAGGTCTTCCCACAATTCCTCCATTACTCCCATCGCAAAACACTTAAAGTAAAGATACACGTTCTACAGGAATCCACCTAGAACGGCCTGCTTTAAGGGCTTCCCGCACATGAGCGAAAACGTTGTAGGATAAGTTATCCCCCTATTTCTTTTTCCCCTGAAGAGCATAAAATGCCCTCTTCGAAGC
>NZ_JBAVZJ010000129.1:0-3485 GCF_049588695.1 Robiginitalea sp. | reverse complement strand
CCCGAACCATTAGCTATTCCCAAAAAAACTGTGCCTAATGAAAGTTCAGCATCGTCTCAAAAGCACCAATAGAAATATAAACATCATGCTCATCCTATTTCTCTTTATCCTTACGGGATCCTGGAACAAACGAAATTCTGAGGTACGTTCTGAAAGTACCTTTCAAATTTACCTCGGTCAAAAAAATGTGGGATATCTCAACATAATCCACACCCGTGGTTCTGAGAAATCGCGAATTCAGGTCCACAGCGAAGTACAAGCTCGGTTTATCTTCAAGTATACTGCCTTAGGTAGAGAAACCTACGAATACCGAAACGATACCCTGATGCATTCGGATGTGTTTCGCAAAGTAAATAACCGTATCAGCCTGCAACAGACCCTTGTCAAACACCCTGCGGGATATCGCTATTCTGACCAGGATTCCTATCGAATTCTCCCCATATCGGTCGTCAGGTTCAACATGACACGACTCTTTGTCCAGGAACCTTTCGATGAGGCGCAGATATTTTCAGACCGGTTTACACAATGGGTTCCGATAAAGCGTATCGGAAACCACCAGTATAAGGTAGAGCTGCCCAATGGGAGTGACAACATATTTACCTATAAAAACGGGAAGTGTACCTCTGTAGTCTCCAGGGGGAGTTTCTATACGGTACGCCTGGTCCCACAGACCTAATAATAGTCTGCAGACACCAAAAATGTTGAAATAACCTTAAAACCTGCCCTCATGGAAAAAGCAATATACCAACGGAACCCCAATCACAGAAAACTCTACAGGGATTTGCACGCCGAAGTACTCAAAGGCTTACGCAACCTGCCGGAAGGACCCAGGAAAGTGAAACGCCTTTTCGCATGGATAATGCCCCTGGTGTATATGGGCCTTTATATCCTGGCCTTATCTACGGGAGGTGATCCGGTACTTTACCCTTTACTGCTTTCAACTATGGGCATAGTATCGGTATTGATGTTTATAAATCTTTTTCACGATGCGGTCCACAACCATGTGTTCTCAAAAAAGCTTTACAATAAACTATACCTATTGCTATTTGATCTGCTGGGCGGTAACAGCTATATCTGGAAGAAAAGGCACCTCATGCTTCATCATAACTATCCGAATGTGGCCGGGTTTGATGCGGACATTGAACAATCCGGACCTATTAAGATTTTTCCTCACCAACCCGGTAAAAAAATTCACCGGTACCAGCACCTATTCGTTTTTCTGCTTTATCCGCTGTTCCTTTTTAACTGGATACTACTACGGGATTTCAAAGACTTCTTCTCCACCAACCGGGCCATCCGTCAATTTATCCATATCCCAGGGAAAGAATACCTCAAACTCATTGTTTTCAAAGGGATCTTCCTGAGCTATATTTTTTTAATTCCAGTACTCACCGGAATCCCTGTGCTCAGGGCCCTGGGAGGTATAGCGGGCCTGATGGTAACCGGCAGTATTGTCGCGATGCTCGCCCTGCTGACGCCCCACGCCAACTCCGCCAACCACTTCCCGAGGGTCAGTCCTGAAGGCGCAATTCCGGTAAGCTGGCTGGAGCACCAATTCAGATCTACAAATGACCTTTCAGTATGCAATTGGTTTTCAAAACATGTTATGGGGAATTTCAATTATCACCTGGCCCATCATCTCTTTCCCCAAATACACTCCGCTTATGCACCCGAGGTTACGGCTTGTATACGAGAATTCGCCAACCGAAATGGTTTTCAATATAAAGAATTCCCCCTGGGTGTTTGCCTGAAATTGCATTATAAGCTGATTTGCCAAAACGCACACATTCCAAATATTCTGGAAGAAGATATGTAACCCCAAAACCGCAACGAAAATGTTAGAATTTGAATTTGCTGACCTGCATTGTCATCCGACCCTGAAAACCTATGGAAGAAGTTTTGACAAAGGGCCTTTCCCTGGTTTACAGTCCGATATCTGGTATCAGAAAAAACCCTCATTATACACCCTGTTTCTCCAAAGACTGACAGGGGTTACACGTTTTTCACAGGCCGATTTCAGCAGTATGCTCAGCAGTAAGGTACGCTATGCCTTTGTATCCCTATATCCATTTGAGAAAGGTTTTTTCTTTACCCCATGGCTACCCGACCGTATTTCTGCAAGACTTGCGGCCTGGGTAACTTCAATTGGGTTTCAAAGAGTCTCATACCTGCAACGACACAAGAATTACTTTGAGGACCTGATGGGGGAACTCAGATTCCTTGAGGAAAGCCCGCGCAATTGTTATCTCAACGGCACCAAATACTCCTGGAGTTTTCTAAAACCCCGCCAGGATAATTCCTCCATAGAGAAGCGGCTCAACCACCTCTATGTAATACCCACAATTGAAGGTGCCCATATTCTGAATACCGGACTAGGAGCATATGGTCGAAAAGCATCGGATAGGGAAGTACTGGATAACATAAGGCAATTAAAAAAACTTGAGAATCCCCCATTCTTTATAACCCTCGCGCACAATTTTAACAATGACCTCTGTGGTCATGCCCCTAGTTTAAATGGTCTTGGGGGTATTCTGGATCAGTCAGAAAACATAGGCACGGGCTTTAGTGAACTCGGCTGGGAGGTCATAAGGTGTCTCTTGGACCCCGAACCGGGACGCCCCATTTACATAGACTTGAAGCATATGAGCCTTAAAGCCCGTAGGGAATTTTACGCCTGGCATGGTCGTACCGGGTGCAGGGCTCCATTTTTGGTTTCGCATGGGGCGTTTACCGGGGCCAGTTTAGACGAAAGAACGAATCATACTCCTTTGTTTGCCAGGGACGAAATCAATTTTTACGACGAAGAGCTCCTGCTCTTGGCGCAATCCGGAGGGGTTTTCGGATTGCAGTTGGATGCCAAAAGACTGGCGCCAAAAGCAGCCGTACGCAAATCTGTCTTTTCTGGAACATCCAGGGACCAACTTTACAAATCTGCGGGTATCTTCTGGAATCAGATACGACATGCAGCTGAGGTTTTAGATTCCCACGATCTTCCCGCCTGGGATACCCTCTGCATCGGCAGTGATTTCGACGGAACCATCGATCCGTTGGAGCGCATATGGTCGGTACGGGAATTCAACCTCCTGGCTAACGAGCTCATGAAATATGCTGAGGCCTATTTAAAGGCCGGAAAACTGAAACAAGAGAAAAACCGCACCCTATCTGCAGAACAGGTTGTTCGAAAATTGACTCTGGAAAATGCGGAACGTTTTGTGATTCAATTCTTGTAGGGATCCTGCAGGGGTGCCGGGCGAAGTCGGATAAGTGGATTTACACAGCTACTGATAGTTCCATATGCCGGGAGTCTCGCAGACCCCGGAGTCATGAGTCGTGTAGTCCATTCCCGAACATACTTCACTTAAAACCCGGGGTCCATAGGTCCACAGAAGACTTTTTCGTATTTTTTCACATCAAATACACTTGAAATGAAAAAACACCTCTTCCCCACCCTGGTTTTTATGTTATTCCTGTTCACTGGAATGGCC
>NZ_JBAVZJ010000128.1:0-2126 GCF_049588695.1 Robiginitalea sp. | reverse complement strand
AAGTCAAAGTGTTCCAGGCGGAAGAGATGCTCGATATTCTTGATATCCCCTGTTATGAGGTTGTCCATAGCGATGACCCTATACCCCTCTGCAATAAAGCGGTCACACAGATGAGATCCTAAAAACCCCGCCGCCCCGGTAATCAAAATCCGCTTCATATCCTTTTTATTCATTGGATGCATCTTTGTGCCCTCTCCCGATTGAAGCGTAATAAAACCCTTCCGACTGTATTTCTGCAGTGTCGTATAAATTCCGCCCATCAAAAATTACAGGCTCCTGTAATAATTCTTTCATCCGACTAAAATTGGGGTTTCTGAAAACACCCCATTCAGTACAAATGACAAGGGCGTCTGCATTTTCCAGCACCTCGTACATACGTGTGGCATATGATATCCGGTCTCCAATTTTTCGTTTTACATTCTCCATGGCCTCCGGGTCAAAGGCCGTAACCTCTGCGCCCAGCTGCAACAGTTCTTCAATTAAATACAAGGCCGGGGCCTCCCTGATATCATCTGTTTCGGGTTTGAATGCCAACCCCCAGACGCCGATTTTTTTACCCTTGAGGTCTCCCCCGAAATACTCGACCATCCTGGGGATTAAAATGGTCTTCTGTCTGTGGTTGACATCGATGACCGATTTGAGGATCTGAAACTCGTAACCCGAGTCTTTTCCGGACTTGTGAAGGGCTTTGACGTCTTTCGGGAAACAAGACCCCCCATATCCGATCCCAGGGAAAAGAAATCGTTTCCCGATTCGGGAATCAGTACCTATCCCAATGCGGACCTTATCCACATCCGCTCCCACCTTCTCGCAAAAGTTAGCGATCTCATTCATAAAGGTGATTTTTGTGGCCAGGAAGGCATTTGCTGCATACTTTGTGAGTTCTGCTGATTTTTCGTCCATGACAATCATTGGATTCCCCGATCTCACAAAAGGTTTATAGAGTTTTTTCATCAGATCTGTCGCGCGGTCAGAACTCGACCCGATCACAATGCGTTCCGGCTTCAGAAAATCGTCTACTGCGAAACCTTCCCTAAGGAATTCGGGGTTGGAAACGACATCAAAATCGCATTTGGCATTTTTGGCAATGGCCTTATGGACCTTTTCTGATGTGCCTACAGGAACAGTACTCTTATCGACAATGACGCGGTACTCTTTTAGTAAATGACCTATTTGTTCCGATACTCCAAGGACGTATTTCAAGTCTGCAGAGCCATCCTCGTCTTCCGGGGTGGGTAAGGCAAGAAATACAATAACCCCATGTTCAAGCCCCTCTTCCAGGGAAGTGGTAAACGTGAGCCGGCCCGCTTCTATGTTCCGTTCAAAAATTACATCCAGGTGTGGTTCGTAAATGGGAACTTCCCCGGATTGCATGCGCTTCACCTTATTTGCGTCAATATCCACACAGACTACTTCATTGCCGGTTTCGGCCAGGCAGGTCCCGGTGACCAGGCCCACGTATCCGGTTCCCACTACAGTTATTTTCATTGAATACGCGTTTTATAATTTAAGATGTCAATATTACTCAGAACGCTTCTGTTCTCCAATTAAAAGGATAGAAAACGGGTAAAACGTTTGCATCAATAGGCCTTGTCCTCCCCCTTGAACAAATTCAAAACGGTCTGGACAACGATCTTGACGTCCAGAAGGAAGGACCAGTTTTCGATGTAAAATACATCGAATTTTATCCTGTTCTGAATGTCCGTTTGCGTCTCTATTTCCCCTCTGTAACCCCTTACCTGAGCCAACCCTGTAATGCCTGGCTTTACAAAGTGGCGTACCATGTACTTGTCCACCCTTGCAGCGTATTCATCTGTGTGTTTTACCATGTGTGGCCTTGGGCCCACTACGGACATGGTTCCCAAAAAAACATTATAGAACTGAGGTAATTCGTCTATACTCGTTTTCCTTAGAAATTTCCCAATATTGGTAATTCGCATATCGTCCTTGCTGGCCTGCTGCTGATCTGCATCCTCATTAACGGCCATTGAACGGAACTTATAGCAATAGAATTCCCGGTTATCCAACCCGGTGCGTTTCTGAAAGAAGAAAAGAGGGCCTTTACTTTCAAGTTTGACCAGGATGGCCAATAAAGGGGTCAGCCAGATCAATACACCAAATATTAC
>NZ_JBAVZJ010000127.1:0-3551 GCF_049588695.1 Robiginitalea sp. | reverse complement strand
AAAAACTGGGAACCCTCGAACTCCTGCTCAGTAAGCCCATATCCACCACTTCGCTTGTTCTGGGTAAATATTTCGGAGCCCTGGTGCTGGTGCTTATCGCCATCCTCCCTACCCTGCTCTACGTGGCGACCATTTACAATCTGGGTACCACTGTGGGAAATATGGACACAGGATTGGTTTGGGGATCCTACGGGGGCCTGATCCTGCTGATGGCACTATATATTTCTATCGGACTTTTATGCTCCACACTAACGGAGAATCAGATCGTCGCTTTTCTCGGCGCGATCCTCTTGTGTTTTTTGATGTATTACGGTTTTGAAAGCCTGTCCACCTTATTTTCCGATGGGAATTCAGCTTTGGATATACAGCGTATGGGGATTAAGGCGCACTATGAGCGCATAAGCCTGGGAATTGTCGACAGCCGGGATTTGACCTATTTCCTCTCCCTGATTGCCTTCTTTCTTTTCCTGAGTATCCATCGGTTAAACCATCTCAAAAAATGAAAAAGCGTTCGTTTTTTTATAAGGTTTTAGCCGGCCTCGTTGTGGTCCTGGCAATCAATTGGATCGCACAAACCTTCTATGCCCGATGGGACCTGACGGAGGACCAGAGATTTACACTCTCCCCCCCGAGTAAAGAGGCCGCCCAGTCGCTCGGGAGCGCTGTAATCGTCGAAGTGCTGCTGGATGGGGAACTTCCATCGGAATTTGCACGACTCCGGCAGGAAACCCGCTTGCTTTTGGAACAGTACTCCCAGGTTAACCCCCTGGTTAAATACTCTTTTGAGGACCCGGTAGCCGGGGAAGAATCCAACCCGGAAACCATGCAGCAATTGCAGGCTATGGGCCTGAAGCCCGCCAGTGTAACTGTGGAAGAAAACAATAAGGTATCCCAGGAAGTGGTTTTTCCCTGGGCCCTGGTCACCTATGAAAACCGAACCGAGAAAGTATCGTTACTCCGAAACCAACTGGGTGCGGATATGGAAGCTCGGGTGAACAATTCGATTCAAAACCTCGAATACGCCTTTTCCAATGCCTTTGCCAAACTCGGCATCGCAAGTAAAAAACAAGTCGCAATCCTGAAAGGAAACGGGGAGCTGGAAGATATTTTCCTCGCGGACTTTATCACTACCCTCAGGGATTATTACGATATAGCTCCCTACACCCTGGATTCAGTAGCGGGCACCCCCCAAAAGGTACTCGGGGAGCTCAGTGGTTTTGATGCCCTGGTGATCGCCAAACCGACAGAACCTTTCAGCGAAGCCGAAAAACTGATTCTCGACCAGTATATGGTAAAAGGGGGTAAAACCCTCTGGCTCGTGGATGCTGTAGGGATGGATCTGGACAGCCTGCTGAACGAAGAAGGACAGGCTGTGGCCCTGCCCAGGGACTTGAATTTAAACGACCTCTTTTTCCGGTATGGCATACGGATCAATCCGAATCTGGTGAGTGATTTGTATGCGACCCAAATTGTCCTGGCCACCGGGGAGGGCAATGCCTCCCAATACGATCCCCTGCCCTGGGTGTATCACCCCATGGTATTTTCCCCGGAAAACCATCCGGTGAATACCAATATGGAAGCCCTGCGTATGCAATTTGCCGGTAGCATTGACACCCTTGAGAATGCGTATGAAAAAACCATCCTCTTCAGGTCCTCCCCCCTTTCCAGGGTGGAAGGCACCCCTAAAATCGTAAGCCTGGAATCCATTCAGCAGGCACCGGACCGAAGTGCGTACGGGCCCGGTGGCTTCCCCCTGGCCGTCCTTGTGGAAGGTGCCTTTGAGTCGGCATTTCGCAATCGCGTCCTCCCGGTGGAGCTAGTGGATTACACGGAAAGCGGGCCGGAGAATAAGGCGCTATTTATCAGCGATGGGGACCTGATCGCCAACCAGGTGAGAAATGGACGGCCCCTGGAACTGGGCTATGACAAATGGACGAATAATTTTTACGGCAACAAGGATTTTCTGATCAATGCGATGAATTACCTGCTGGCGGATACCGGACTTATAAACATCCGTACCAAACAAGTATCCGTGCCCCTGCTGGATCCTGAAAAAGTCTCAGCGGGCAGGACCAGGTGGCAGCTCCTGAATATCGGAATTCCGGTGGTATTGATTTTATTGCTGGGGGGTCTTGTGAACTGGCTGCGACGCCGGGCATATGCCTGATCCTTGTTGATAAGTTTGTTTTCCCTCAAACATCATTTAAGATATATTTGTCTTCGGACCTTTTTTAGGGTTCCATGATTCGTTAATGACACGTTGAAAGCCTATCACTTATGAAATTTATCGTATCCAGCACTTACCTCTTAAAACAATTACAGGTACTCGGTGGTGTAATCAGCAATAGCAACACCCTGCCCATACTGGATAACTTTCTCTTCGATCTGAAAGAAAACCAACTGACTGTCTCAGCCTCAGATCTTGAAAGCACCATGAGCTCCGTTCTGGACGTGGATTCTACGGATACCGGAACCATAGCCGTTCCAGCCCGGCTGCTCCTGGATACCCTTAAGACCTTTCCGGAACAACCCCTGACCTTTGTGGTTGAAGACAACAATACCGTTGAAATAAGTTCCAGCCACGGAAAATATGCCCTCGCCTATGCAGACGGGGCTGAGTTTCCCAAGGCCGTTGAATTATCCGACCCGAGTACCACGAATATCATGGGAGATATTCTGGCTACAGCCATCAGTAAGACGCTCTTTGCCGCCGGTAATGATGATCTGAGGCCGGTGATGAGTGGCGTGTTTTTTCAGTTTACACCGGAACACCTGACCTTTGTGGCCACAGACGCCCATAAGCTCGTGAAATATCGGCGGTCAGACGTGCAGGCCTCGGAAGTGGCAGAGTTTATCATGCCGAAAAAGCCCCTGAACTTGCTCAAAGGGATCCTTGCCGGATCTGAGGAGGATGTTACCATTTCATATAACGACAGCAATGCCCGGTTTTCTTTCGGAAAAACGGAACTGATTTGCCGGCTTATCGATGGAAAATACCCCAATTACGAGGCGGTTATCCCCCGTGAAAACCCGAACAGACTGGTCATTCAACGCGGGCAGTTCCTCAGTTCTGTGCGGCGGGTCTCGATTTTCTCCAATAAAACGACGCATCAGATCCGCCTGAAAATTGCGGGGGCTGAACTCAACATCTCCGCTGAAGACGTGGATTACAGCAATAAGGCTGAAGAACGGCTTACCTGCTCTTACCAGGGGGACGACCTGCAAATCGGGTTTAATTCCCGCTTCCTCGTCGAAATGCTCGGCAACCTGGACTCCGATGATGTGTCCCTTGAGATGAGCCTTCCCAACCGGGCAGGTATCCTCACCCCTGCCGACGGCCTGGATGAAGGCGAGCAACTTATCATGCTGGTGATGCCTGTGATGTTGAATTCGTAACCGGTCATACAATCACCCGATTTACACTTGCAATAACGCCCCGAATTGGTTATATTTAGGTGGCTTATCGATTAAATGCATTCTTCGCCGACTTTTTATAAGATCCCCGGCTAATAAGACTTAATTTTGCGATAGGTTTAATCTATATCCAATCC
>NZ_JBAVZJ010000126.1:0-9727 GCF_049588695.1 Robiginitalea sp. | reverse complement strand
ACAGGATACTGAGAAAAAACAGGAGTTTCGGGAAGAACTTCATCGATAAAGGGGTTTAAAGGTTGGTGATACTAAGAGCTAAATATTGGGGTTTACTATTTATAATTTGGGTCATCTTTAAAAGTAGGAAAATTTTTGCCCTTAATTTCAATCGCCCGATCAGGGATATTAGCCTAATATCAGGTCGGTGTTCTCTTGACAGGTGTTTAATGCCCGGTATCTAATGGATCTTTGGACTAGACGTCCGGGCCCTCCCCTTCCAAACCTGTCTCGGGTTGTCCTTTTATGTGCAATTGAAAGATATCTCCCCTGGTATAGTGCCCGTTGACGTCAAAATCCATTTTCGAAGGGATAATAGAATCTAAATCCAGTTCAGCCCGCAACGCCCCCGCCTGATTGAATAAGGGTCCGGCGAGGAGTTCACCCATCGGGGATACGATAGCGCTGCCACCCGGGCAGAGATTTTCAGGTTCCTCTTCCACCAGGGATTTGTACGGGTCCGGGTACATGGATTTGGTATAAAACTGGTTACAGCCCAGGACAAAACAACGTCCTTCCAGGGCGATGTGCTGCAGGGTTGCCGTCCAGCCGGCCCGGGAATCCGCCGTTGGCGCTACATAGATTTCCACACCTTTTCGATACATGGACATCCGGGCCAGGGGCATATAGTTTTCCCAGCAGATCAGGCCTCCGAGTTTCCCGATTTTCGTTTGAAAGGTCACCAGGGAAGATCCGTCTGCTTCCGCCCATATCAGCCGTTCCGTACCGGTAGGCTTGATCTTGCGATGTACTCCCAGAAGTCCGTCAGTAGGGGAGAGGTATAACATGGAACAGTACAGGCTCCCGTTTTGGCCCTGTTTTTCGGTAATACCAATCACCAGATATACCTGCTCTTCACGGGCCAGCTTTTCCAGTCGCTTCAAATCTGCACCCTGAAGGTCGATACTGTTGAGGTGATACTCCCGGAAGAGCTTTCTCCCTTCCGCATCCCTACTCCCGACCTTTGCCCCGAAGGTAAATCCCCTGGGATACCCCGGGATAAAGGATTCCGGGAAAACAATGAGTTCGCAACCCTCCCGCGCGTGTTTTCGGGTTAGTCTTTCAACTTTTTCCAGCGTTTTGGATTTGTCAAAAAAAACAGGACTATCCTGTATCAGGCAGGCGGTTACCTTCATATACGTTTTAAATTAGTCCCTCAACTTTGAAAGGTCCTGCTGCATTGAACAGTACCCCAGGGATCGATGGCCATTGTTTAAAAGTAGGGAATTTGAGGAAAGTCAGTCCGCACACGAACCCTGAAAGCATTAATTTACCTATTTTACCTTCCTGAAACCCATTTAAACGGTATAGCCGTTGAACTCATTTAAAGATGCCGGGAAATGAAAAAAATAGTTGTACTCCTGTTCACCCTGTGGATAGGAGGGGTGCTCTCTGCCCAGGATGTGCGCATTCCACAAACCCCCTTTACTAAAATGTACCTGCCCGTGTGGCAGGAAGCCCGGGAGCATTGTCTTGAGGTGGCCCGCGCCATGCCCGATAGTTTATACACCTTTAAACCCACCCCCGTCAGCAAGACATTCGGAGAGCAAATGGTGCATATTGGCTATACTATAGAACTGCTGACCCGGCGGTATGTTCAGGGTATGGAAGTAACCCCCAACCCCCCGGATGCCGCTTTGATGACACGGGAGCAGATCATAAATCTGCTCGAAAAAGGATTTGATTACACCACCGAGGTTATTTATAGCATAGACCAGGACCAATTGGATGAGACTTGTGTGATGTACCACAGCGGAAATACTGTCAGCCGGGCCTTCGCACTGTTCTACGTCCAGGATCATATGGCGAATCACCGGGCCAAAGCAAATTTGTATTTGCGCCTTTGCGGGATAGCCCCTCCCGAGTATACATGGTAGTCCAATCTGCATTCTTTTGAAACCCTGAACGTAATCCAAATCGTATTTTGACGAAAGCCTTTCCCACCTTGTTGAAACAATAGTATAATCCCCCCCTTATTTTTTATGTTTCGGGTCACCGAATTGCCTTTATTTCACTACCTTACCCTCTCTTTAAAAAACACGAGAAATGAAAAAAATTAAGTATGTAATTGCGCTTATTTTGGCGGGTAGTTTAGGGCTTACAGCTTCAGCTCAAAGCGAAAAAGATCAGAAAATTATTGCGGATGCCGATGAAGCCGTGGCTACGTTAGTGAAAATCGACCCGGAGATGAGGGATTATTTTAATAAATCTGCCGGGGCGGCGGTTTTCCCCAATGTAGGTAAAGGAGGTTTTATCCTTGGTGGCGCCTCAGGAAATGGCGTCCTTTTTGAATACGGCAAAAAAGTGGGTATGTGTAGCTTGAAAAAGGTCAGCGTGGGACTGCAGGCCGGTGGTGAGGCCCTTATTCAAGTGATTTTCTTTAAGACCGAGGCAGATGTGGAGAAATTTAAGGAAGGAGATTATGAATTTGACGCCGGTATTTCAGCCACAGCCGTAACTGCAGGTACCAGTGGGAATGTGAAATACACCGATGGAGTAGCTGTTTTCACGCATACCAAAGGGGGCCTGATGGGCGACATTTCTGTCGGAGGGCAAAAGTTCGAATATAAGCCGTTTTAATTCGCAACTACGACTTTTCAAAGGTTTAAGAAGGAGCTGCTCGCGGTAGTCATTCTTTTGGTGAAAATCCAGAAGTGCAGACGCCCGTTCAGTTCCTTTTTCTTCAATATAGCGGCCTTGAGCCCATATCTGTTAGGGCTGGTCCCAGGCCCGGGCACCTCTGATCCGGGATACTCTTAAAGATAACGATTTGGGACTAAGGTATAGCGTCCTCGGCTCATTTTGCAGAGACGGTGGAACGCACTCAAAGAAAAGATAGGTTTGTGGGTTAGATGACCAATTTACTTAGGTTCGCATTCAAAACTGCCCTTCGAATGTTTCAAGGGTCTTCCAGATTGCTTTAAAGGTCTCTACGCCTTTTTTGTTTAAGTCCGTATTGACCAGCATGAGCTTTCCTTTACCGGTTTTCTGATTAAAGAACATAAAAGTACTTACCCCGGGGTCCCCCCCGGTATGCCCGATTTGGTCATGGGCTGAAAACCCCATAAACACGCCCATATTGTATTCGTCATTGTAGACTCCGTCACTTCGACTGCTGAATTGTGCCGCCTGAAGCTGGGGGGTAAAAAGCGCTGTAAAACTTTCAGGGGACAGGATTTTACCCTTGCCTGTATATCCGCGAATCAGTTCAGTGAGGTATTTTCCGAGATCTTCTGCCGAGGTCATCAACCCACCATCGGGAAAATTCACCAGGGTATATGGGGCAATCGGGATACCTGCATCTGTATAGGTGCGGGAGTGTTTTGAAAAATCGACTTCCTCGGGAAACCAGCCTGAATGGGTCATTTCGAGTGGTTCAAATATATGGGTACGGGTGAACGCACTGAAGGGCGTTCCGGTGGCTTTTTCAAGGGCCAGTGCCGCGAGGCCTGCCCCGATATTTGAATACTCAAAACGTTCTCCCGGTTTCTTTTTTAAAAAGGTTCTTTTTCGGTACCACTGCCCGTCTTTGCTTAGAATCCTTTGCTGGAATTCCTCCAGTGACAGCATTTGTGAAGGGGGTAGAAAGTCATCATAGACGGCGTCCTCACCGTTTTCGGCATTGCGAAGAATATATCCTTTCTCGTCGTATTCGTCCGGATCTGTGATCCCGGAGGTATGGGTTGCCAAATGCCTCAGGGTAATAGGAGACTCCGGATGGTACGGGTGTATTACTTCAAAGGGGAGGTAGGTGTTGACAGGCTCGTCCAGGTCCAGCAGCCCCAGCTCCCGTGCTTTTAAAAGGGCGATACCGATAAATGTCTTGGATATGGAAGCTATATTCTGAATGGTGTTGATTTCGTAGGCTTTTTGGGCTGTGAGGTCTGCACTACCAAAACCCCGGACGTACTGAATGCCATCTTCATTGACCAGGGCTACTGAAAAGCCCACAAGGGATCCTGAGTCATAAATGGCTTCCAAACTATCGGTCAATACTTTCCCAGGCGAATTTTCATTTTGGGCCAGGCCACTTTGGACGACAATAAAAACTAGCAACAGGTGTAAGAAATAGCGCATCGTAAGTTTTTTTAGAGGTAGTTTAGCAAGTTGTTTTTGGTGGCTTCAATCCCCGGCAGGGAGTACATACCGATAGTGTTCCGGTCCGTAAAACGCGTACCCTTTATACTGGTAGTCTCCCCAGTTTTCGTCGGCATAGGTGTCGAACGCCCCTGAATTTTCAATGCGCCACTCGAGTTCGACCGCCTTGGACTCCGCGAAGTCCTCCATCCCGCGGCATTCGTCCACGAGCCCGATGTAACTGTAGGGAGCCGTTTGATAAATCCTGGTCCATCCCTGATCAGCGACCAGCGTAAATCCAAGAACCTCCTGATAAAACTGCTGCATTTTTAGCAGGTCCTGATGATAGGTCCAGGTGATGGATCCGTAAAAATGGAGCCCTCCCCCTCCGGTATGGATTTCAGGGGCATCAGACAGGGTCGCTATAAGGCGTTCGTTTTCGGGATGCTGTTTAAACATTTCAAACTCCAGGAGATAGCCTTCGGGATCTACGGCGACGAAACCGTCGTGAGCCCCTCCTGTTTTGGGTTTGTAGGTATACTTTATGGGTACTCCACGCTCTTGCATCAGCGCATACCACTCCGGCAGCTGATCAGTAAGCAAAGCAATTGCAGTAGATTTAGGCTGATCCTTCGGATGTGCGTCGTCCTGCGGATGCAATTCAATATAGGCGTCCTGGCTAATTTGGAAACGCAGGGAGTCGGAACTTTGCAGGCCAAGGGTATTTCCGTAAAAATTTTGTGCTTTTTCCAGGTCTTCGTAGTAGAGATGGGTGGTTTGGCTCAAAACCCCGAAAGAAGCGAGGGTTCGGTGTCCGATCGTTTTTGAAAGTAATCCATTGATCCCTTCCGTATCATACCCGAGGAGTCGCCCGAAACGGCGAGCCAGGGCCTCCTGGGCTTCGGGTGCTTTTTCAGAGTTTGCACGGATGTCTGATTTCAGCTGTTCATATTGGGTTAACCGATTCCTGGTGTAAATGAGGATAACGGTTTTTCCTTCAGTGAGGGAAGGGGGGAAGAGGGCTGTCTGTGGAAAATCGTCCTCCCGGTAGAGCGCTACTTCGTATTGCCGGGCCAGGGCCTCAAAGGCATCCCAAAGGGCATCTGCCGATGCCGAATCCATAGGGTGACTGAGTGCGATAGGTTTGGCACCGCTGGAGACCATTTCACAGAACACCTCAAAGCCCGCCAGTTTCTCCGAGGTATCCCCGTTTTCACAAGAGGTTATCCAGAGCAGCAGGGCCATTGCCATCCAATAGAATTGTTTCACACTGTTGATTTTTTTAAAGATAGAAATATTAGGGGTAGGAGGGGGGGTAAGATCATGGGTACGCCGTGTAGTTTCCAATTTCTACCCTGGCCGAGAGGGTCGAGCCCGAGCGCACCCAGGAACCAAAGCTATTGTTCCTGTAATAGGTGGGATGGTTTTTCAGGTCGGATTTGGAATTTGTAGTTCCAAAAAGGGTTCCTGCAAGGATTTTGCCAATTTGGATATCTACAACTTCCTTTCCTTCAATCATAAGGGTATCGTAGGTCACGCGATCCGGATGTTCCCGGACGTAGGTTTCATAAGTATCCGCGATATATTTCCGATCCTTTTTTTCCAGTATCCATTCGAAGACCACATAAAAAACTTCTTGCTCAAGGTGATACGCCCGGGGCAATTCAAACGTCAACCACCCTTTTCGCATGCTTGAGTATTCGATGATCTGATCGTCTACCAGATCCTTTCCCGGAACACCGCCGTTTTCCTGATCCACAGCCATAAACCGAAGCCTAACTTTGAATTCGGGAGACTTATTCCCTGCGATAAACAGGGAAACCTTTTGTAGGTAGGGAAGATCGGGATATCCTTTTTTGTCGATCCGCAATGCTATGGCGCTACCGGCGTAAATACTGTCATAGGCCAATTGCCCCGAGAGTAAAAGGCTTTTACCATTGCCCAGGGTTACCGATTTTCGTTTGACGGACTTTTCCGGGATCAGGGTAATGGGGTCCAGCTCAAAGGCTTTTGAATCGAGATAAATCAAGATTTCCTTCGCCTGTGCCAGTTCCCTGACTGTGAAGTACTGGGGTTGATATCCTAGAGAGGAGAAGAGCAGCTCCCGGTTCTCGAAGGACTCTGGGATATCTATTGTGAAGGTGCCATCTGCGTCAGATAGGCTCCCCACTGTGCTGTTTTCGATACCAATATTGGCAAAGGGTATCGCCGTTTTTGTATCCCTTGCCAACAGCTTGCCGGAAACCTGAATTTGAGCTGTCAGCGCTCCGCTGGCTAAACAGAATATTGCCGCGATAATGAATGACTTGCATGGCATCCGGAATCGGCAGGCTATGTGCAACACAGTTTTCATGAAGCTTCATTTTTTCAGAATGGAGTCGATAATCGTTTCCTGAAAGCGGTTTGGATCGCGGTAAGGAAGCAAGTGTCCGGAATCCTCAAACAGGAAGAAGTCTTTATTGGGGGCCTTTACCTGCTTGTAGTAGTCCTGGGCGATCCTGTAATCGATACGGTAATCCTTTTTTCCAATAATAAAATATATCGGACATTCCAGGGTGGGCAATGTCTCAAATAAATTGGTCATGACAGCCTGGTTAAAAACATCCAGCCAGGTATCAGACCAGTTAAAAACATATTTTCTAAAGGCTTTTTTTTGCCCAAACCGATTGCCTTCTTTTGTGAAAAGCCATTTTCTCGAATAGTATAATTGTTCCGCATTTTGAAAGGGAAGTTGCACCTGGGAAAGCTCAGAGAGTGCCTCGTTATTGCCATCCGCAAGGGCATCTTTCTTAAGGCCTTCAAGGGAAATAGCCTCGCTTTGCATCGGATCGATCATGGGGTTCACGGCGATAAAGGCGTGAAGTTTTTCAGGGTGATGGCCCGCCATATAAAACCCCGGGACCGAACCCCAGGAAAAACCGGTCAGGTAGAGTTTCTCTTTTTTGAATTGTCGCAACAAATAGTCCACCAGTTCCCGGGTATCCTCCTCGAACAATTCCTGTGAGAAAACCCTGGGCGGATTATCCAATTTAGCCGTTTCCCCGGTACTTCGAATGTCCCAAAGGACGACCAAAAATGCTGTGGAGAGTTTTGAAAACATCTGCTTCATCCTCCCTGTAACGGAATCTCCCGGCCCTCCGGCTAAAAAAAGGAGTACCGGGTTTGCGGGCGACCCCTTTATTCTGATGTATTGTCTGGAACCTGACAGGGATACAACCTCATGAGTGTCGATAAGAAGCGTCGATGTAGTTCCTTCGGTTCCCTGTGCCAGAGAAGTAAAGCCCGGCAACAAAGTCAAAAGGAAAAACAAGGCAATATTCAACGGAATGAGAAATTGCGCTTTGTAAGGCAAGTTGAAACTCAAACCTTTAAATTATTGCTGATTTTGGATAAAGTCCTCCAGAATGGATTGTGCATTTTCTAAATCAGAAGGGTGGATTTTTAATCGGATGGTGGTGCCAGTTCCTCCCGGAAATCCGGCAAATACACCAGATTGAAATTCATTCTGGACCATGGTCTGAATACCCTTATCCTCCAAGAGTCCTTTTAACAGGATCACCCGGACTTCAGATCCGGAATACAGGTGTACATACCCATCTTTATTTACGTCTTTTTCCATGAATTAAAGATAGGCAATAGAACCGACTACGTGCCGCTGAAATTTACGCCCGATATACCATGGCGTTGATATTCATACCCGCTCCTACAGAGGCAAAGACGATGACATCCCCGGGGTTTATTTCATGACCGGGCATTTCCCCTTTGGCGATGAGGTCCATCAGGGTTGGGATCGTAGCTACAGAGGAATTACCGAGCCAGGAAATGGTCATAGGCATAACACATTCCGGGGCTTTGTCGATCCCGTAAAGCGCATACAACCGTTTTAAGATAGCGTCGTCCATCTTGCCATTGGCCTGATGGATCAGCAGTTTTTTAACAGCCGTTATGGGGATGTTACTTTTTTCAAGGCAGGTTTTGATGGCCTGGGGAACGTGTTCCAGGGCGTATTGATAAAGTTTGCGTCCATGCATCTTTAAATAGCGATCTGCTCCGTTGACATCGTCTTTTTTGTACGATTTACCCATGTAAAGCATCTGGGAATAGACCAGGGTATCCGAACGGGTTTTATGTGCGAGTACACCCATTTTCGTTTCTCCCTCCCGGGCTTCAAGGATTACAGCTCCTGCCCCGTCCGCGTAGATCATTCCATCCCGATCATGGGGATCGTAGATCCTGGAGAGCGTTTCAGCTCCGATAACCAGCACCCTGTGCGCATCACCCGATTGTATGAAGTAATTGGCCTGTATCAGGGATTCCAACCATCCGGGACAGCCAAAGATCATGTCATAGGCAACGGTTTCCGGGTTTTTAATCTGCAGCCTGTGCTTGACCCGGGCCGCAATGCTTGGAACCATGTCTGTATGCGTTTCCCCGGCGTGCAGATCCCCAAAATTATGGGCTACAATGATATAATCGAGGGTTTCTTTGTCAATCCCCGAGGCCTCAATAGCCTGCTCGGCGGCCCAGGTGGCCATATGAGAGGTCATTGTACTTTTCTTGGCATACCGCCTTTCAGAGATGGTAGTGATCTCGAGGAATTTGTCGATGATTTCCCGATTGGATTTGTCGAGCTTGGCTCCGTTCGAATCGTGAAATTCGGCGGAGAGAAACTCTTCATTATCTATGCGTCGTTGGGGAATATAACTTCCGGTACCGGTAATTACACTGTTAATAAGGGTTTTCATTAAAAACCGTTGAGGTTGCTGTTTTAGACCTGAGACTTGCGGCGAAATTACGGTTTCTGCTCAGGCGACCTATACAGGTCTGTACAAGCGGAAGACCGTAGGAACACTGCGGAACTCCAGGGGGAATTTATAATTCCGACAAAAGTAGCTGATTTTTATTTTGAGGCCTTTAAATCAGCCACTTATTTTGGAATGTCCAACCGGGCTTTTACTAGAGGTTTTGGAAATACCTGGGGCCAGTGGTAAGATCTTAATATCCCTGAACCTTTTGTTTCGTTTACTCCTTAACAAAGACCATACAGTGCTGCCTGGGAAGATTTGAAAGGTTGGATTCCAGTTTAAACCCGACCGCTTTCATTTCCTTTACAGCCTGATTTACAGTCATTTTGTGTAGTTTCTTTATAGGGATAGATTCGTCTTCCCCCCGGTATTCAATCAAGTAGACCTTTCCTCCCGGACTGAGGGCCCGTTTAATAGATCGCATGATTTCGGCCGGAAAACTGAATTCGTGGTATACGTCCACCATCAGGACTTTATCTACGGAGTCCTCCGGCAGGTTCACACTTTTTTCATCCCCCGGGATCAGTTCGATATTGTCAATAGCCATGGTTTTTTTACGACGTTCAATCACCTCCAGCATTTCAGGTTGAATGTCCACGGCGTATATCTTTCCTTTCGTGGCCAGGGGCGCCATACGGAAAACGTGGTACCCGGACCCCGCTCCAATATCTGCAATTCGGTCTTCGGGGCGGATTTCGAGATTTTCAATAAGGGTAGAAGTTTTCTCTTCGGCTTCGCGCTCCGGGCGTTCGAGCCATCCCATCCCCTGGTATCCCATGACATAGGCAATTTCACGACCCATATAC
>NZ_JBAVZJ010000125.1:0-3709 GCF_049588695.1 Robiginitalea sp. | reverse complement strand
TTGCCTTTTCAGGCTTCAGGGCTTTCTGATAATATTCTACGCTGCGTTCGATATCGGGGGTCCAACGGATCGGATAGAGGACGGAGCCGCAGGTGTTGCATTTGAGTTCATGGGTTACCTCAGGGGTGATTCGGTCGAAGAATCGACCGATCAAATGCTTTTGGTAGAAAGTGAGGGTTAAGTCCTGATTAAAACATTCCGGACAATTATTGGTCACAGGGTTCTGACTCAGAATATGTCTTTCGTTCGTCGCCATATCAACTGAGGGTTTTAAAACTGAGTTGCATCACGGTTCCTTCCTTCCCGGAAGAGAGGACTTTGATTTTTCCTTGATGGTATTCTTCAACAATGCGTTTCACCAGCGACAGTCCCAGGCCCCATCCGCGTTTTTTAGTCGTAAAACCCGGATTGAAGATTTCCTGAAATTGCTTCCTGGGGATACCGTGTCCGGTGTCGCATACCAGGATATTGACAGACTGGTTACCCTGGAGGATCTCAATGGAGATCTCCCCTTTTCCCTTCATGGCATCGATTCCGTTCTTGACGAGGTTTTCTATTGTCCAGTGGTAGAGGGATTCATTCAGGGAAACCATTGCCGAGTCCACTTTGGTGCGAAAAGTGAATGTAATGAGCCGGGAACTTCGAGTCTGTAAATATTCAAAGGCCGTTTTGGTTTCCGCCACAATGTCCCGGGGTTCTAATTTAGGTAGGGACCCGATTTGGGAAAACCTTTCGGTTATGGTTTGCAGCCGGCCGATATCCTTTTCGATTTCCGTGGTAATCCGGGGATTTACAGCTTCGCTTTTCAAGAGCTCATTCCATCCCAGCAGGGAAGTCAGCGGCGTTCCAATCTGATGCGCCGTCTCTTTGGCCATCCCTGCCCATAATTTATTCTGTTCGGAAACTTTGTTGGTTTTAAAGAAAAAGAAAATGACAGTCCCGAAAAGAAAAATGATGAGCAAAAGGGCAATGGGATAGTATTTTAGTTTATTGAGCACTTCGGAGTTGCCGTAGTAGAGGGTCGCCAGGTGTTCGTTCTGATAGTCGATTTGAATAGGCTTGTTTTCGGCCTGAAAGTCCCTGATCTTATCTTGTATACGGGTGCTGTCTTCAGCGGAGACCTTGGGCATATTATTGATCTTGACAGAACCGTCCGCATTCACGAGGATCATGGGGGTGGTGGTATTTCGTTGCAACACTTTCAAATGAAGCGTACCCAGTTCCAGATTCTCCGAGGATCGCAGAAGTTCGGATTGGGCCGTGGCCCATATCTCCATTTTATGCCGCTCTTCTTCTTTGAATTTTTTGAAAAAACTATTCGTATTCCAAAGTATCAGGCTGACGATAACAAAGGCAGAGATCAGCAAAAACGTATTCGAAAACTTCCCTGGAGGATTTATTTTCATGCCCCTTTCTTGTAGTCATTAAAGATAACTGAAATTGAAGGGAATTGTTGTGAGAAGTACGATTTTGACCTTCTGCTTTCTGGCAGATTTCAATACCTTTGTTACCATGAGTGATTCCTACCTGACCCTCTTGCCTGAAAAATTGGAAACCCGGGATTTGCACGGGTATTTACTCGGAGCAGTCGGTCCGAGGCCTATTGCTTTTGCGAGTACCGTCGATAGGGATGGGAAACCAAATCTCGCTCCCTTTAGTTTCTTCAATGTCTTTAGTGCCAATCCGCCCATACTGATTTTTTCCCCTGCTCGCAGGGTCCGTGATAACACAGTGAAGCATACCCTTGAAAATGCAATGGAAACGCGGGAAGTAGTCATCAACGTTGTTTCTCATGCTATGGTACAACAGATGTCCCTTGCCAGCACGGAGTACGATAGAGGGGTAAATGAATTTGTAAAGGCCGGATTCACCATGTTGCCCTCAGAAATCGTTTCACCCTGCCGCGTGGGGGAGTCCCCCGTGCAATTTGAATGTGAGGTGACCAAAATTGAACCATTGGGGGAATCAGGTGGTGCCGGGAATCTTATTTTTTCAAAAGTAGTCCGGATACACATCAGCAAGGATGTGCTGACAGAAACCGACACCCTCGATCCTGTAAAGCTGGATTTGGTGGCCCGGATGGGGGGAAATTGGTACTCCAGGGCCATAGAGGGGCTTTTTGAGGTTCCCAAACCATTGACTACTAAGGGTATTGGTGTAGACCTTATCCCGGAAGCCATCCTCAGGAGTCCTGTGCTGAGCGGGAATGACCTCGGGATGTTGGGGAATTTTGAGCGCCTGCCCTCCCGGGCGGAGATCGCCGAATTTCTCGAGCTGAATCCGGAGCTTCAAAACCTGCTCAATGTCACCGATGAGCGGCAGATTCACACCCGGGCTAAAGCTTTTCTACAGCAAAACGATGTAGAGGCCGCCTGGAAAATACTATTGGCCCCTGGGGCCTGAACTGTTTATAATCGCTTCCAAAAGGAGGCCCCGAACAGGAATGATTTTAAAATTTTAAACAAAGAAACGCAGTTAGAAATTATGGAAGTACAAGGAACAATCAAACTTATTGACGAGACAAAAACATACGGTTCAAACGGCTTTCGCAAAAGAGAGCTCGTATTGACCACAGATGAACAATACCCACAGCACCTGATGATTGAATTCGTTCAGGACAAGACCGATCTGTTGAATAATTTTCAGGTAGGACAGCAGGTCAATATAAGTATCAATTTACGGGGCCGGGAATGGGTCAATCCGCAGGGTGAGACCAAATACTTCAATTCCATTCAGGGATGGCGGATTGAGTTGGTTCAAGCCGGTGAAAATGGAGGAAATATGCCCCCAGTCCCGCCTATGGAAGCCTTTGAGCCTGCGGAAAACCTCAAGGAAGAGGACTACGACGACCTCCCATTTTAAACTGTATTTGTTCGGGATATATTTGGCAAAACTCGCACCGGCAAACTATTTTTAGCCTATGTCCCTTACCCGTACTGTTGAGATAATATTCAGGAGATTTCTACCTTCTCCTTTTGTTATTGCATTGCTCCTGACTTTGGTTACCATGGGCCTCGCCCTGGTTTTTGGAGAATACCCGGAGGGAGAGCAAGCCGGGAAGCAGCTCCTCAGGTCATGGGAAAGGGGCCTCTGGAATCGGGAACTCCTGGTGTTTGCATACCAGATGATGCTGATTCTGGTTTTGGGGCATGTACTGGTACTCAGCAGGCCGATGGAACGCCTGATCCTTCGGCTTACCTCCCTCACGCGGGATGGAGCCTCAGCAGCCCTCCTGGTTGCCTCGACTACCATGTTGGTTTCATTTTTTAACTGGGGGCTCGGGCTGATATTTGGCGCTATTTTGGCGCGAAAAGTAGGCGAATATGCACAGAGGCAACAAATCCCATTAAATTACCCCCTGATTGGGGCCTGCGGTTATGTCGGTTTGATGATCTGGCATGGCGGCATCAGTGGATCGGCACCTATAAAGGTTTCTGAACCCGGACATCTCGCCGGCCTTATGAATGTGGGTTCGAAGGGTGCTGCTTTAAATTTGTATCCCGAGACGATTCCCACTACAGATACGATTTTTAGCCTGCCAAATCTGTTAGTGTTTGCACTGGTATTTGCAGCGATTAGTACCCTGGTCTATTATTTGGGGCAAAAGACGGATCCCACCCTTATTTCGCTGCCATCCTACGCCTTTTCGGCAAGGGAAAAGTCGCCTGCTTCAGGAGCAGAACGGCTCGATCACTCCCCTGTTTTATCC
>NZ_JBAVZJ010000124.1:0-6199 GCF_049588695.1 Robiginitalea sp. | reverse complement strand
CGCCAAGGCGCTCTATTATATTCATATTGGGGAATTCAACCTGGCGGTTCCCCACCTGGAGAAAGCACTGGAGTACAACCCTAATTCCTCCGGTGTCGTTCAGATGCTGGGGGATCTCTATGCCCGGGCGATTCCCAATACGGGTAAATATCTGCAATATGCATTAAAGGGTATTCAATTGGATATTGGGGGCAATGATTCCATCGCCCAGAGTTATCTTTATTTGGCCCTGAGCAATGCCCTGGTTCAATCCGGCTTTGTGAATGAAGCCATGACCTATATCAACAAGTCTTTGGATTATGACCCCGGGAACTATTACGCCCCCCTGGTGAAGATTTACATTTCCCACGCCCAAAACGGTGATATAGCCCAAACCGGGCGACTCCTGGAGGCTGAGTTTCAAAAAGATACCACCCGTCTCGATATAATGCAGGAGGTTGCCAAAATGTACTATTTTCAAGAGCATTACGACAGCGCTTACTTTTATTATGAGAAATTTGTCAATGCCCGTGACCGCCTGGGTTTGGAGATGTATCCCCAGGAAGATATCAAGATAGGGGTAACTTATGAAAAAATGGGTCTCGAGCGGCAGGCTGAGGAATTTTTCAGTTCCTATGCGGAGTATTGCGAAAGGGATGAGTCTATTTATAAAAGCGCCAGTACAGCAGTGAAGTATGTCCATGAGGGGAAATACGATGCTGCGATTGAGCAACTTAAGATTTTCGCGACCCAGGACAATTACCAGTACTGGATTTTGCTGTTTATAGAGGAAGATCCAATCATGAATCCCCTGAAAAGCCATCCGGAGTACAAGGCGGTAATTCGGAAAATCAGGGAGCGATTTTGGGAAAACCAGGCTGTGCTGAAAAAGTCGTTGGAGGAAAAGGGACTGATCTGACCTTAAGTAAAGGCCCTGTGGATTGAGCTTTCTCATCCCGCAACAACTCAAGAAATAGAAATCCCTGTATCGATTGATTCCTATGGTGTCTACTGTGGTTGTTTTTCAGAACTTTTCGTGGGGCCTCATAAAAAATCCCCCGGATTACAATTAATCAGAGGGATGTACGAAGAATTAATTCGTGCAGTTAGTTCAATAGCGACCCCATTCCAAAGGCTGAAATGAAATTGTTATAGTCTTCTTTGACATTCGCATTGGCACTTTCAACAAATTGTCCGGTTATCGCGTCTACAACTGTTCTTAAAGGCCGTTCACCTTTAGGCATTTCAACGAGCTTAAAAATGGCGTCTGCCACCATTTGCGGACTCGGTTTTACCTTTTCAAACATTTCCTGCATGCCCTGCCCCATTTGCTCGGGGATATTTGCCAGATCTCCGTATTCTGCCGCCAATTCCTGATCGGTTCCATAGGCAGATTTAGAGAATATCTCTGTAGGGAAGGCGCCGGGTTGCACTAGAACGGCATCTACGCCAAGAGGGCGTACTTCGTAGTGCAGGCCTTCGGTCAGTCCTTCCAGAGCAAATTTGGTACTGTTGTACATTGTCATAAAGGGGGCGGAGAACCTTCCCAGGCCACTGGATATGTTTATGATCAATCCCTCGCCTTGCCTCCGCATTTGAGGGAGGGAAGATTTAATCGTCCTCCAGGGACCCTTGACGTTTACATTGAACATGTTCTCCATGTCCTGCTCTGAAAAGGTTTCGGTTATGCCACCTCCGTAGTATCCGGCGTTGTTGACTAAAACATCCAGTTTGCCTTCCTTTTCAATAATTCCTTCAATGGCGGATTGTACCTGCGTCGGATGAGTGACGTCAATTTCAACCACGGTAATGTTTTCTATTCCATTCAGTTCATTCGCCTTTTCTGCATTCCTGTTTGTAGTGTTACGCATTCCTGCATAGACCGTATGCCCCTTTGCCGCAGCTCCTTTGGCGGTTAAGTATCCGAATCCACTGTTTGTTCCTGTAATTAAGATGACCTTATTGTCCATGGTGTTGACTTGTTTTTAAATTAATAGTTACACAAAGTTACTAATTAAAGTTACTTTTTGTAACTTTGACTGGAAATAAGCTAAAAAACTAGTTACTCCCGGGTTACTAATACTATGGAAAAGAAAGCGAGTTGTAAGAACCCATTATGTCCCCTAACGCAGGCCTTATCTGTAATAGGGGGTAAATGGAAGCCAGTAATCATTTACCAGTTAAACAGGTCTAAAAAACGGTTTGGACAACTACACCTGTCCGTTGTCGGGATTTCGAGGAAGGTATTGACCTCCCAATTGAACGAATTAGTTCGGGACGGGCTCGTGAACAGGACTTCTTATGCTGAAACTCCGCCAAGGGTCGAATATGAACTGACCGAAAAGGGAAAAGCCCTCATTCCGGTTTTTGGTTCTATTGCCGAGTGGGGTACCTATCTGGTTGAGGATTATAAGAAATCGCTGACTAAAACGATCTGACGTATTTCAGCACGAAATCCATCCATGATATTTAAGTTGGAATCTGCCTCATGAGCCAGTTCCCGGCCTACTGAAACCGCCTTACTCCAACGGTCAATTGCCTAAGACCAACTGCCACTGCCACTGCCACTGCCACTGCCACTGCCAACTGCCTACTGCCAACTACCTACTGTCAATTGGGGTTTCAGACCCAAAACCTCTTCCATAAAGCTATTCGTTTCCCTTTTCACGGATTCCAGGTCTTTGGAGGTAATATAAGAGGTCATCACATGCTCGCCAACATTGGGAAAAGCTACTTTCCTTTTTTGGTCTGCAGGGGTGCCGAGCTCATCGAACATACGCAGCATGGCAGAGACAGATACTGTGCTGTCCTGGTGGATCTCATCCTTATAATAATATCCTAAAAATACAGGCTGTTTCACACTCCGGAAAGTCTCTTCGGTCATGGTTTCATCCATAAGTACCTGAAGTTGGGCAAGGGCCTCCACGCGGTATTTGGTCGTCCAGTATTTACGATCGGCCTCAGTAGGATCCTCGAATTCGTGGTAATCCCCTCCCTTAACTAATTTGGCCAGTTGCACCCCCCAATGTTTCGTCAGTAATTTAGCATTGGAGTCAAAAATCTCAATATTTGGTGAGTACAGGAGCAAGCCGGCTATATCAGGGTCGCCCCCTGCCAAGTAAAGGGCCAGTGTCCCGCCGGTTGACGTAGCCATCAAAATCACCTTGTCCCCAAGTTGCTTCCCCACTGCAATAGCCTCCTTGGCAGAATTGACCAATTTATCGGCAGTGATTGTCAGCAAAGGTTCGTCCTCAATCAATCCATGGCCGGACAGGCGGGGGAGGTACAAATTGTACCCGTAGCGTTTAGCCGTTTCTATGTGAATCGGGTCGCCCTCTTCCTGGCTGGCAGACCAGCCGTGTAAATAAACAATGCTGTAAGCCGTTTTCTTTGGAATACTGTCCGCCCAGATAATTCGGGCTTCATTGTCGGGTTTTATATTGGGGATGGCCGCTTCATGTCGGTTGATTTCCGCTTCTAGCTGTGTCAAATTCGATGTGATGACGGGTCGGGATCTATCCAGGATGGGGGTATCTACTTCAGGACCCAGAAAATAGACCAGCAACAGCAGGCCGGCAAAGAACAGGAGGAATTTTAAAGTTTTTCGCATCATATATCAAGAGGACTGGCAATGGTTTTAAAGATACTGCATTCTGTGATTTTCCATGCTAATTCGCCGGAAGGATTCAGCTGAATTAAAATTATTTCTGACTAATTTTTTCGTACTCAATACTGACCAGAGCTTTGTTTTGATTTTCATAATCCAGGTACAATTCATGGCCGACCAAAAGTTTTACCTTTTTGGTTTCATTTGGGTTGACTGCAAAGATTTCAATGATTTTCCCTTTTTGCTGCACTCGTGCCGAAAAGGGTTCATCGCCAATGTTTTTGATAACGGCATAACAGTCTTCTCCTTCGAAAGGGTTAATTGTCGCGTCCTGTCCCGGGCCTTTACCAAACATTAACATGCTTTGATTGGAGTTGAGTTCAAAGACCGTCTGGGCTTTGAGTTCAATTTGAACTGAGAGAATCAGAACGAAAATTAAAAGGATGTTTTTCATTATTGGATATTTAAGTTTTATCGGAAAAATCAATTTGCCGGAGTAGTATGTGTTAATAGGATTTCGTCTGATCTCGGTTGGCAAGTACATAACCCACAAGGGTTACCACCATCATGAAAAGTATATTGATTCCCAGTGTCTTCCAGTCCGGTGCGCCCAGAAATATCGAATCCATGGTAATTGAGGGCCAGGAGAATGGAAAGTAGGAGCCATCGAGCTGATAGTCTTTGATGAGCTGGGCCAGAACAAAACCAAGGATTCCCACAGCGAGGGGGAAGACAAAACTTTTGAAGAAATATGATATAAAATATACCAGGGACAGGATGCCCATGCAACTGACAATGGTTCCAAATCCTAGTTTCAGCAGCAAATTAACGGGCATTTGCGACTGGGCAAATGAGGTTCCGGTTATCAAAGGGATCAGTACCAGGAGCAATAAGAACAACAAATGGGAAAAAGCAAAAACAAGGGCAACCACTTTGAGTTTGCTGAGGTAGACCATTGCTTTGGATGATGGCAGGGCATATAACATTTTCCATGCACTCGACCGATTTTCCATAAGCAGGGCCAAAGCGCATAAAATCACCAGATACATCGGCAATAGCATGGGCAGGATGCCCAGGTAATGGAAACGAATCCAGCCTTCCCAGCTTCCCAGCGGGTCCATTTCGAGATATTGAGAAACTATGGAAAAATTAAAAGGAAGTATGGCCATCATAAGGTTGGTGAAAACCGTTCCTGCTGTGGCGAGCCAGAACATACCTGAACCTTTCAGCTTTATGAATTCCGCTTTTGTGAATCTGAAAAAATCAAGCATAGTTCAGGTAAAATGATTCCAGGTCCCGGTGACCCTGCAGGTTTTCAATAGATCCGAAAAAAACATTCTCCCCGTTTTTCAGGATCATCACCTGCCGGGCAGTTTTTTCGATCTCGGAAAGTAAGTGACTCGATACAATAATCGTCTTTCCCGCTTTGCTCAGGTCCTTGATCATTTGGCGTATCTCAATGATTCCCTGCGGATCCATTCCGTTGGTAGGTTCGTCCAGCAGCAATATTTCGGGATCTGAAAGTAGTGCTGCAGCCAGACCTACCCGCTGCTTCATGCCGGTACTGAGCTTTGCAGTCCTGCGATCCCTGAATTCATACATCCCCACCTGCTGCAATACGGGCGTAATCTTATCGAGGTCCGTCTGATGGTAGAGCGACCGTATCCTCAGGTTGTCCCAAACACTTAAATGTCCGTAAAGGGAAGGCTCCTCGATCATCATAGACATACTTTTATAGAGGGTCTTTCGGCTCAGCGCATCCAGGGGTATGTCCATGATCCGGATTGTTCCTGATTTCGGGCGGAGCAGGCCACCGATCAATTTCATCAGGGTGGATTTCCCGGATCCATTGTGGCCCAGCAGGCCCAGGATGCCCCCCCTCTCCAGGGTAAATGTAATTTCCCGGATGAGCGGATCGTTTCCGGAATACTGAAATCCGACCTTGTTGAGTTCAATCATAAAGCAATGGCGATGGAGTAATGATAAGCCTTATACGTAAAAGTAAGGATAATCATGCAGGGAAAAGCTCCCCCTCCCCCTCAATCAATTTACCCAATGACCCGGAAAAAGCATTTCAGTACAGAGGATAAATTTTAGCGACCGCTATTTATTTCCATCAGCAGCCCTTCCAAAATCTCATCTTTCTCGTCCAGCAGATGGTCCTTGATAAATATATCCGGGATGACCCCTTCCGCTGCCGTACTTCCGTTGACGCGTTCGATATATCCTTTGGAGACCTGGACGGATATCCCCGTATTGGGAAGGGGATACCTGAAAACTGACGCATAGAGGGAAGGATAATCCCCTGTTTCCTCACCTACGATGATCCCGAAGCCATTATCCTGTATTTGGGCAGCAGTTACCGCGGCCTGCGAATGCGATTGCCGGTTGACCATTACATACACCTCGCCGGTAAATCGTTTTCTCACAGGTTGCGGCCTATAGGGATCAAAGTCATACTGGTAGATCTCACCATCCTTATGGTTGAGCACTTCCTGCCAGTATACGCTGGTAGTATCATTGTTTTGCCGGACATGGGCTTTGAGGAACGAACTGGTCTTTAGGGTAAACCTGGAGGTCCAGGTGAAGGGTTTATCTGCGAAATAGGATATC
>NZ_JBAVZJ010000123.1:0-2344 GCF_049588695.1 Robiginitalea sp. | reverse complement strand
CAAACTGCCACCGGTTGACCTGCAGGTCTTCACCTTCCAGGGTATACTGGTGCTTGTTGGCCATCGGGAAGTTGACAAAGGCAGATGCTTTTTCAAGCGGAAGACGACGGTCGTTTTCGATCAGAACGGCCTGAAAACCAACCATCAGTTTAATGGGATGGTTCCAGATCCCACCCATTTCACCTTTGATGTGCCAACCCAATTCAGGAAAGCTTCCATCCTGGTGCCCCACCATATAGGCACGGTCTCCAGCGGTGACAAAAGGGCTGTTCAAATAAGCTTTTGTACCTGGAATCCGGGGACTGCCACCAAGGATAGTTTCGAAACGATCCGGAGAAGGGTTCTGCTCTGTGGAGCAGGCCAGGCAAAGAAGCGTTAAGAACAGGGAGTACCCGAGGCGCATTGATGGCATGACTGAGGATTAGTCCAGTAAAAATAAACAATACAGGACAATGAATGGCTACACCTCATCAGGGGTACAGACAAAAAAAAACAGCCCCCTTACGGAGGCTGTTTTTCAAGATTCTATCGGGTTGCCTTCCCGGTCTGTAAACTGATATTCAAGATAGGTGTAGGCATCCCTCGGCATGATTTTTATCCACTTCTTATACTCCAGAAACCATTTGGAGCGTATGGATGGAAAACCTTTGGTCAGATAAGCCGCAATAAAAGGGTGCGCATTAAGCGTTATCGGCTTGTCTTTGCCACTTGCTTTTAGAAGTCGCTCCAGTTTATCGTTTATTTTTTCAATAAGTACGATTGGAGCTTCCACTTCCTGTCCCTGTCCACTCGGATCTGCTTCGGTCGTTTTAATGTTGACTTCAGGACGTACCCGTTGCCGGGTAATCTGAACAAGTCCGAACTTGCTTGGAGGCAGGATTTTGTGCTTCGCGCGATCATCCTTCATTTCGTCCCGGAGGTGGTTGAATAATTTCTTCCGATGTTCCGGGCGCACCATGTCGATAAAATCAATGACGATAATCCCTCCCATGTCTCTCAGCCGTAATTGCCTGGCGATTTCTGAAGCTGCCAGTATATTGACTTCGAGGGCAGTATCTTCCTGGTTTTTCGCTTTGTTAGAGCGATTCCCGCTGTTCACATCGATAACATGCAATGCTTCTGTATGTTCGATGATCAGGTAGGCTCCTCTGCTCATAGAGGCTGTCCGCCCGAATGAAGTCTTAATCTGGCGTTCTATTCCGAATTTCTCAAAAATCGGAACATTTGCCGTATACAACTTGACAATGGATTCTTTTTCAGGGGCTATTTCATGCAGGTAATCTGTGATCTGATTGTAAAGCGTTTCATCGTCCACATGAATTCCGGTAAAAGAGTCGTTAAAGACGTCTCTTAAGATGGAAGAGGCTCGGTTTAACTCCACCAACACTTTTGAAGGGGTGTTCGCGTTACGTAATTTTTTGCACATCGATATCCACTTGGACATCAGATTTTCGAGATCCTTATCTAATTCTGCTACTTTCTTGCCTTCGGCGACCGTTCTGATAATAACCCCAAAACCTTTGGGTTTAATACTCTGAACGAGTCTTTTGAGCCGGTCCTTTTCCTGGGAACTCCCGATCTTTTGTGAAACGGAAACCCGGTCTGAAAAGGGGACCATCACCAAAAACCTGCCCGCTATTGACAGTTCAGAACTGATACGCGGACCTTTGGTTGAAATGGGCTCTTTAACGATTTGAACAAGCAGCGCCTGATTCGGTTTGACAACATCTTTGATGCTGCCATTTTTATCGATTTCTTTTTCGAATGGAAAGTCTTTGAGCGCGTAATCTTTAATCCTTCCGGATCGCACTCCTTTGATGAACTTCAACATGCTGTTGAGCTGAGGGCCCAGGTCGTGATAGTGTAAAAAGGCATCTTTCTCATACCCCACATTCACAAAAGCTGCATTCAGGCCGGTAACCGGCTTGCGAATTTTAGCCAGAAGGACGTCGCCCACATTAAAATTGTGTTCGTTTTCATCCCGGTGAAGTTCAATCAGTTTTCCATCCTTAAGCAAGGCAAAATCGACGGAATTAGAATCGGATCTTACGATTAATTCTCTATTCACCTGATTAAATTTAGATTCACCTTGTCCACAAGGTGAATTGATTAAACAATAGTTGTTACAGGTTGTATCGTAAACCCGTCGAATCTCCTTAAAAGGAAATTCTATGTCAATGAACGTGTTTCAAAAAGAAAAAGTAGTACTATGACTACTTTTTCTTGTGTCGGTTCGCTCTACTGCGTTTTTTCCGCTTGTGAGTAGCTACCTTATGTCTTTTTCTTTTCTTACCACTCGGCATAGCTCAATTTTAACGATTCCTATTTAACCTGTACATTGCTC
>NZ_JBAVZJ010000122.1:0-3179 GCF_049588695.1 Robiginitalea sp. | reverse complement strand
CACCAGATCGGTGCGCCCGTCTCCGTTGAGATCGGCCCATCCAAAGTCGTCGATGGGGCCATAAGCCTGCAATCCGGAAATAAAACCGGCAGGCATTGGTGTAAAACCACCTTTCCCATCATTTTCAAAAAGCATGTGCTCTGGTGTTTTCCCAAAAGCCCCTGGAACTGCATCTGAACTGATAAAAATATCGAGGTCTCCATCCCCGTCAATATCCAGGGTGTCCACAGCCGAAGCATTGATACCAAAATCGGCAAAGGCCAGGCTGTCTTTTACGAACTGCCCGCTCTGGTTTCTGTACAACCGGGGTCGCATAGCGGGGCCCTCTGTAAATTCATTGCCTCCGCTGACCACAAGCAAATCCAGCCATCCGTCTGCGTCTGCATCAAAAAAGATATGATCCGTATCCTCACTCAGGGCGTCCACAGCAAAAAGTTCTGGAGCCGTTTTTGAAAAATCACCCTCTGACCCTTGTAAATACAAAGCCCCGGCCTGTCGCTTGGCCCCGCCTATAAAAATATCTTCTGTCCCATCCCGGTTGACGTCCCCAATGGATATCGCCGGACCTTCGTTCGACCGGGCATAGGCGATCAGGGGTTCCCGGTCAAAGTCTAGACTGGTGTTTTCCTTGTGTACAAAGGGAAGCACACTGTCCCGCGTTTCCCAAAACGATTCAGACCTGGAACCAGTATAGTAATTTCCCCGGGCGTCTTCCTGTTTGAGCGTTACAGGTTTTCCAACAGGGAGAGCCTGACGTTTTTCAAAAGCCCCTCCGGGCCAGATAACGACAAGAGAGTCCAGAGATTCGGCCTGGTTCAGGCCAATTTGTATATGGGCCGGCACGGCGGAAAGGTAGCCGCGGGTCGTAAAATTTTCAAAGACCTGCAGACTTCCGTTCGTATAGGCGAACACTCGGGCCCCTATGCCCCGTGTGTTGGGGCCGGTGCCAGAGAAGTGCAGCGCTATGGAATTCCCGGTTTCCAGATCGTTTTGATAAATGGTAGCCGGCTGATCCAGGTTGTTGACCACCAGGTCCAGATCCCCATCATTATCCAGATCTGCATAGGCGCTCCCATTGCTAAAAGTAGGTTCCTGCCCGATCCATAGAGAAGTCTTATCGGAAAACGTAAGATCGCCATTGTTCCTGAAAACATAATTCGACACCTTTTTTGGTGGAATTTCACGAGTAAGCGGGAGATCTGTGTCTTCCATGCCCCGGTCTATTCTTCTCTGAATGTCCTCATTGGCTATAAAATTCATATAGTCCATGTCATTGGTGGCCCCCTTGATGCCATTGGTTACAAACAGATCCTTAAAGCCGTCATTGTCGAGGTCCGCAAGAAGCCCCCCCCACGACCATTCCGTAGCGGCAATTCCACTGAGAAAGGCGATCTCTGAAAAGCGATTTTCTCCTGTGTTGAGTTGGAGGGTGTTTTGCATGTATTGGGGCGCAAACCCATTATTGAGGTATTGACGGTATATAGGATAGGCGTATTCCAGTCCGGACGTCTTATAGGTGATAAGGTCTTCGGGTAACATGTCCAGGGAAAGGATATCTACCATGCCATCGTTGTTGATATCGGCAAGGTCATTGCCCATACTGAAATGTGTGGTATGCCCCACCTCGCCTCCTCCTGCAGAAATGAGTTCCCGAAAGGTTCCATTGCCGTTGTTTATGTAGAGGTAGTCATTCTCAAAAAAGTCATTCCCCACGTAGATGTCCGGGTACCCGTCGCAGTTCAGATCACTGATTCCGAGCCCGAGTCCATAACCTGCTTTACCCTGGAAAACACCCGTTTCCGCACTTACGTCCGTAAAAAAACCATTATCGTTTCGATAGAAACGATCCCCGGAGAGGCTGTCCGGGATAAGGCGCTGATTGCCCTTCCCATAGGTGCGATTCGGATGGACCGAATGATTCAGAAGGTAGAGATCGAGGTCCCCATCGAGATCGTAATCAAAAAATGCCGCCTGGGTAGATAGTCCTGAAAAGTCCAGACCAAAGTCGGGGGCGCGTTCTTCAAATTTGGGGATTCCGTCGGAATCCACACCGAGATTCAGATACAATAAATTCCGGCCCTGTAGGCCACGGTATCCGGAAGCTTTGCAGATATAGATATCCTGTAGCCCGTCCCCGTTAATATCCACGTGGGTGGTGCCTGTGGTCCAGCCGTCGCTGTTCGAGATTCCGGCACCCATGCTAACCTCTTCAAAAGTCATATTGCCCCGATTCAGATATAGGGCATCGGCAGATTGGTTACCTCCAAAATAGATGTCGGGGAGGGTATCCTGGTTAAAATCGGCAATTGTCACACCTCCTCCGTTGTAGTAATAGAGGTAGGTGAGGATATTCAATTCCGGTGTCTCTTGAAGTGCATTGGAAAAATCGATTCCCGTCTCAGAGGGGAAAAGGCGCGTAAAGCCCGAGGAGGGCGCTGTAGTGCAACTGCTCGTAAAAATCAGCAAAAGACTTACGACATGAATCCTTTTCATTTCCCGGGATAAGTGCAGGCAAAAATAAAGAAATAGGGTGGGAAAGGGAGGGTATTGCGCCGCTTTAAAAAGGGTTTTTAGGCAATGTTAATACTCGTTAATCTTTTGTTTATTATTTCGGTATAATCCGGGTAAAAAAAAAGCTACCCGAAGGTAGCTTTTCTTTAAATAAAGTATTGGGTTTTACTAGTATCCGGGGTTCTGAACCAGATTCGGATTGGCCAGTAATTGTGGCAGTGGAATCGGGAACAAATTACGGGCAGCATTACCTGTTTCGGTATCGCTCTTGAATTCCCACTGACGGGTGTATTGTCCGAAACGGATCATGTCGTTTCTTCTCCACCACTCACAGTATAATTCACGTCCTCTTTCGTCCAACATATCGGATTCACTTACGGAGCCCAGAGGTGTAGCATTTCTAATCGTACGCAGTTCGTTTACCAAAGCTGTGGCATCACCGCCACTAGCCCCGCGAAGAATAGCTTCTGCTTTCATCAGATGCGCATCTGCATAACGGAAAATCATTACGCTGTTGTCGAAACCACCACCGTTACGCGGGTTGTACTTCATAACACGGATTCCAGTGCGCTCGCTGTTGTTGATGAGGCTAGGCGCTCCGTTCCCGTCTACAAATCCACGGGAGAATTCCAGGGGATTCCCCTGACGATCTTCCAGAGGTGTTCCAT
>NZ_JBAVZJ010000121.1:0-3092 GCF_049588695.1 Robiginitalea sp. | reverse complement strand
TCCATCGCCGGTGAGAATGTCAATTTGAGGCTCTTTGAGCGTCTTCCTGTTTGCGATACTTTTTTCCAGGGAGAGCAGGAGGGAAGGCAAAAGGATAAGGTTCGCCAGCATCGCAAAAAGTAAGGTCGTGGAAACCAGAGCACCCAGAGCCACTGTGCCACCGAAACTCGAAATAATAAATACGGAGAAACCGAAAAACAGCACTATAGAAGTGTAAAACATACTCACCCCGGTTTCCCTTAATGAGGCATATACGGACTTTTGAATACGCCACCCGTGCGCGGCCAACTCCTGCCTGTATTTGGCAAGAAAGTGGATTGTATCATCCACCGAAATCCCAAACGCTATACTAAAGACCAGTATGGTGGAGGGCTTGATGGGGACCCCAACGAAGCCCATAATTCCCGCTGTAATAATTAAGGGGAGTATGTTCGGGATCAGGGAGATCAATATCATACGGAATGAACGGAAGAGGTAGGCGATAAACAGGGCAATTAACAAAATAGCAAGCCCAAGTGACATCAATAGGTTCCGAACCAGGTACTTGGTTCCTTTCAGAAATAACAAAGCCTTACCCGTAAGGAACACACTATACCTCTCTGAAGGGAATATTTTTGCTATCTCATCCAGTAATCCTTGTTCGATCGCTTCCATCCGATCCGTTTTGACATCCCGCATATAGGTAGTCATCCGCCCTATCTGGCCTGTAGAGTCCACAAAACTCTTAAGCAGGTTGCCATTATCCTTAGATTTACGGGCGATATTCAAAATAAAATTACTTTCCTGGGAGGTCGGTAGCTGATAGTATTTCGGGATTCCATTGTAAAATGCCTGCTTGGAATATTTTACCAGATTTACCGCAGAGATCGGGCGGGAGAGATCCGGGTTTTCTTCAATATAGGCATCCAGCTGGTCCATTCGCCTGAGCGTTGCCGGTTTCATCACTCCGTTGTTCTGGTTGGTGTTTATCACAATTTCAACCGGCATAATCCCGTCAAATTCAGATTCGAAAAATCGGATATCGTTTACAAATCCACTTTTCTTGGGCATATCTTCAATGGGACTGCCTGAAATCTCGATTTGATAGATCCCTATAACACTGGCAACCAACAAAGCTATCGAGACAAAATACACCGCGATCCGATGATGACGCACGATCCGTTCCATCCAGTTGACAAACCCATCGATCCACTTTTTATTCAAGTGTTTAAGGTGTTTTGTTTTAGGCAGGGGCATAAAACTATACACGATGGGAATGATCAGCAGGGAGAGGATAAAAATCCCCAGGATGTTCAGGGAGGCTACAATCCCGAACTCGGTCAGGAGTTTACTGTCCGTGATAATAAAAGTGGCAAAACCCGCAGCGGTGGTTACATTGGTCATCAGGGTGGCATTCCCGATTTTCGTGATGACACGTTGCAGGGATTTGGCCTGGTTTCCGTGTTTTTTTACTTCCTGCTGATACTTATTGATTAGAAAAATACAGTTGGGAATCCCGATTACAATAATAACCGGAGGGATGAGGGCCGTGAGTACGGTTATCTCATACCTCAACAACCCCAGGGTGCCGAAAGCCCACATAACCCCAATAATTACAACGCATATGGAGATAAATGTCGCCCGGAAGGAACGAAAAAAGAAAAAGAAAATCAGGGAGGTGACCCCCAAAGCCGCCAGGATAAATTTTCCAATTTCATCTATGATGTTTTGCGCATTCATCGTCCGGATATAGGGCATCCCGGAAACACGGACGTCTAAACCACTTTCACTTTCAAAATTGGAGATCAGGGTATTGAGATCCCCCAGTACAAAGTCTTTACGTACAGAGGTGTTGATCAGGTCTTTGTCCAGATACACTACCGTGCGAATGGTTTTGGTTTCTTTGTTGAATAGCAGTTTATCGTAGAACGGCAGGTCTTCGAACAAAAAGGTCGTCAGGCTATCTAATTTTGTCTTGTTGACGATACTGTCGGTAGCCATCCAAGGTTTAAGGATAAACTCGTCTTTTTCCTTGTCCCTCAGGAGGAGTTGCAGATTCTCCGTGGAGAGTACAAAGTCTACTTCAGGGAAGGCTTCAAGCTGGCGACTGAGGATATTCCATTGGTTAAAAATTTCAGGTTCTCCCATCGATGGATCCTGAACAGCGATAACAATGGTGTTGCCTTCATCACCAAACTGAGAAAGGAACTGCTGGTACTGTACGTTTTCGGGATGTGCATCAGGTAGCAGGTTCGCCTCTGAGGTGCTAAATCGCATATACTCCCATTGCGTTGAGAGCCCTATGGTGACAGCGACGATCAATAGGAGAATCAGAATTCGGTTTCTCAGGATAATCCGTGCGGTTTTGTCCCAAAATCCCTGTGTAAGTTTCGCTACCATGTTTTCTATTCGGGGACTAAGTTAGAAAATGATCCCCACTGTGCCCAATAAACACCTCCGGCAAGGGCATACAACTTATCTCAGCTTTTTAATCAGATTGGCAGGGCGCCTGTGGAAGTATCGGGCACCCGATTAAATCTTCATGATTTCGGCTTCCTTCACCTCGAGGATCCCGTCTACTTTGTTTGAGAATTCATCGGTAAGTTCCTGAATATCGATTTCAGCATTTTTCTCCAAATCCTCTGAAATATCAAGAGCTTTAACTTCCTTATTGGCCTCCTGACGGGCACTGCGGATACTTACTTTCGCGTCTTCAGCTTCAGCCTTCGCCTGTTTGACGAGTTGTTTCCTCCGCTCTTCTGTAAGGGGAGGAACGTTGATAATGACCATCTCCCCATTATTCATCGGATTAAAACCGAGGTTTGCATTCATGATAGCGGTTTCAATCTGGGGGATCATCTGTTTTTCCCAGGGCTGTACGGAAAGGGTGCGACCGTCAGGGGTGTTGATGTTCGACATTTGAGACAGGGGAGTCATATTGCCATAATATTCTACCATTACAGAGGAGAGCATAGATGGGCTGGCTTTCCCCGCCCGGATCTTTACCAACTCCTTTTCAAGATGGGAAATGGCGCCTTGCATACTCTCTTTTGTGGAATCCAGAATAAAAGTAACTTCTTCGTTCATAGGTCTGTAATTATAAGGAATTTAGG
>NZ_JBAVZJ010000120.1:0-3017 GCF_049588695.1 Robiginitalea sp. | reverse complement strand
AACAGAGGTGCGTTTTGACATTATCCAACTCTGTGGAACATCGGGAACTTACGATATAGTCCACCTTCAAAATGCTTTTTATCATTTTTGATCGCCCCTATGGGCAGACGATCCGTTATCCTTTGATGTATCCCTCGAGTTCCTTAATGGCCGGGGTTTCCCCAACTTTTCCACCCGCTTCAATAACGGAGTTTCCATAGACACGGATGGTAGATTTTATAAAATCTGAAGCCTCAGCTTCATAAATGTTGTCTACATACTTCTGAGGGTTTCTGTCGATATAGGGAAACCAGGTACTGTGAATCTGTATCATAATCCTATGGCCTTCTTTAAACGTGTGAAGGACATCCTGAAGCCTGAAATTCACATCGTCAATTTCGCCGGGAACGAAGGGTTCCGGGGTTTCAAAACTATTCCGGAATCGTCCCCTGAAAACTTCAGAGCGCACCAGTTGTTGATATCCGCCCATCACAATATTTTTGGGGTTGTGATCGTACTGGGGATGATCCTGTGGATACACGTCGATCAGCTTGACGATAAAATCCGCGTCGGACCCCGTCATGGATACTTTTAATTTAGCCATGATTTCTCCTGCAATCGTTTTAGGGTCGGTCAGGGGAGGAGTTACAAAGGTGAGCACATCCGGTCTGCGGGAGGCCTGTCTCTGGTCATCACTCATAAAACGGCGGGGGGTAAAGGTGAGCCCTTCGGTCTGAGAGGTATACGGAACGGGTTTGGCGGGGTCACTCACATATTCAAAAACAGCTTTTTCATCCTGGGGCGTATTCAGGGAGAGCGTACCGTTTTCCCCGAAATACAGAGAGACCGGAGCAATCGACTCCGGGGGCCATTGCTGAAAACTTTTCCATTCCTTCGTGCCGGTATCGAACATATAGGCTTCCGGGAGGGGTTTTTCTGCGGTTCCTTTTAGGTGATGGTTGAAAAACCGGCGTTCCACTTCTTTCTGGTAATGGGTTGAAATACTGTCGCCAAAATAAATGTGGTTATGGGTGGTTTTGCCGCGTTCCCGGGCCCAACCTCCATGATCCCAGGGTCCCATGACAATAGTATTTTGGGCTTTGGGACTACTGGACTCGATGCGTTTGTAAATGTTGAGAGGGCCATAGAGGTCTTCCGCGTCGAACCAGCCTCCTACCGTCATTACGGCGTGGTCCACATCTTTAAGGTGGGGTAGGATATTCCGCTTTTGCCAGAACTCATCGTAGTTGGGATGGGAGACGATCTGTTGCCAGAAAAAATTGTCGGAGTGATAGTTTTCGGTAATTTTTTTTAGCGGCCCCATGTCCAGGTGAAAATCGTACCCGTCGGCCGGGGGGTTTTCGTAGAACCGTTTGATTTTATCCATATACCAGGGTTTCCTTGTCCGCCCTTCTTTCTGATACCCAAATACAGCAAAGGCTGCCGTGTAACTCTGCAGGTAGGCACCCTGATGGTGAAAATCATCGAAGAAAAAATCTGAAATCGGAGCCTGGGGAGAGGAGGCCTTGAGGGCAGGATGGGCATCGGGCAAGGCAGCTGCAGTATAGAATCCCGGATAAGAAACGCCGTACATACCCACCTTCCCGTTGTTGTTGGGGATGTTTTTTACCAACCAGTCAATAGTATCCCAGGTATCGGAACTCTCGTCTATGTCTTTTTTGTTTTTGGGATCGTTACCCGGAATATTGGGCCGCATATTGTCAAAGGTCCCATCGCTCATATAGCGTCCGCGAACGTCCTGATACACCAGGATGTAACCATCCCTGACAAGATACGAAGAGGGGTACCGGCTAACTTTGTAGTTCGTGTAGTTGGAAGCGTTATAGCAGGTGCGGTTCATCAGAATCGGAAAATCGGAGCCTTTGTCCTTTGGCGTGTAAACCACCGTAAAGAGTTCAACACCATCCCGCATGGGTATGTGGTATTCCTTAAGATCGTAGTGCTGCACCATGTAGAGGGAATCAACGTCCTGACTGAACGCCGTGGTCAGGGTGAATACAAGGCCGAATACAAGGTAAATGAGGTGTTTCATCTGTTTAGGTTTCTTGAGACTTTAAATATAGGTAATCCGCGGCATTCCAAATCGGGCAAAAAACGCGAAAACCATTTAAAGTGAACGGGTGGGGCCCGGTTGGAATATTCTAGAGAGATGCCACTTCAGTACCCGATGCCAGCGGCTTCATAATCCCGAGGGCCTCCTGTACCGAATGAATATCCGAAGCCGTAATCAATAACCGCAAACCTTTCCTGGTTTGCTTTTCTTTCAGCCGTCCCTTTCCGGGATTGGACTGCAGGTACCTCAGGATATTCCCGAAGCGCTCGGTCTGATAAAAATCGGACTGTTGGTCGGCGATAAAATAACCGATAAAACTACCTTTTTTAAGTACCAGTTTTTCGATACCCAGATCGGAAGCCATCCACTTCAATCGGACGGAATCCAACAGGTCTGTCGCTTTTTCAGGGAGTGTGCCGAAACGATCCTGCAAACGGGCCCGAAAGGCTTCCAGTTCCTCGGGGCCGGACATTTCATTCAGCTCGGTATAGAGCCTGAGCCGCTCAGAAACAGAATTGACAAAGTCGTCCGGGAATAACAATTCAAAATCTGTGTCGATTTGTACTTCCCTGACAAACGGCCCCTTTGTAGCAGATTCTTCCTGATAGAGGTCTTTAAATTCTTCTTCTTTTAATTCGGCAACCGCCTCTGCCAGGATTTTTTGATAGGTTTCAAACCCGATTTCATTGATAAAACCGCTTTGCTCCCCTCCAAGAAGGTCCCCGGCACCCCGAATTTCCAGATCCTTCATAGCGATATTGAATCCGCTGCCCAGCTCTGTGAATTGCTCCAGGGCCTCCATGCGTTTGCGGGCTTCCGGGGTCATCACTTCATAAGGAGGCGTAATAAAGTAACAAAAAGCTTTTTTGTTGCTGCGTCCCACACGTCCGCGCATTTGGTGCAGATCGCTAAGGCCAAAATTATTGGCATTGTTTATTAGGATGGTATTGGCGTTCGCGACATC
>NZ_JBAVZJ010000119.1:0-4584 GCF_049588695.1 Robiginitalea sp. | reverse complement strand
GTTTTAAGGTCCACATAGGCGTAAAACGTGCTGGGCATTTCGGCCTCTCCCTCGATATGTACTTTAAAGAGATCGATATGATCCCTTAGGTCATTGACGAAATCAGAGACGTGTTTGATGCCCGAGCGCTCTACTTCGGATTCCGTGAAGGGAACAAGGAGTTTGTTTTTCCAGCTGTGATCCCGGTCTTTGATGCGTACGGTTACTTTAGAGGAATTCTCGGTCAGCGGGGTAATCTCCCAATCGTAAATATGGACAGAATCCCCGGCCTGCACGTGTTGCTCGAGGTGGTAGAGGTCTTCCTGTAACACCGGGCTCCCCGGGACCCCTGCGGTTTTGTTCCAAAGCTTTATGGACTGGTTGATCGTACCCGGAAAAGTGTTGGCCTCAAAGCGGATGACATAATCATAGGGATATATGATGAAATACCCCACAAAAGTGATGAGCAGGACGATCAGAATACCAAAAACAGTTTTTTTCATGAATGGTCTTTAAAAACAGTATTGTTCTGAAATCAATTAATCTTTATCCGTCGGGGAATGGGTGGCAACCTCTTTTTTATCTTCGGTCATCTGCAGGTGGTTTACGACAAAATTCCCCAGGTCACGCCCCTGTTTAACACCCACTTCCACGGCTTTGCGATAGTGTATACCCCCGTACATCCGGCTGATGGCTGCTTCATCCGCAGCAGCCCGAAAGGAAGGAAAACTGCGAACCGGCAGGCCGTATTTCAGCTCCGTGTCATCGTCAAAAGCAAAAGAGGACCCGAAGATATCTGTAAGGGCTATGGAAGCAGCCCCGGATACCACGCTGTGTCCGCTGGTATATTCAGGAAAAGGCGGGGTCTGCAATACCGGTTTCCAGCTGTCGTCTATGTATTCGTTGATCAGGGTTTCGGGACGGATTAGGTTGCTGCGGTATTTCTCATCCCAACAGCTGATAAAAGCATCGGCCATCGCAATAGCTGTCTTCGTATAAGCATACGTAGTCTTTTCGAAATCACTTTCGGTATCCCGGCACGCTATTTTGGTAATCCCCATCCAATGGGCACCGGGGCTGATTTTCTTGGTAGCGAACATCAGGTGCCCCCGGGTTACGGATACGTAGGGATTGCAATCCCAGAACTGGGCTATGGCCACCTCTTCTGATTCATCCCCTTTCTCGGTGATTTCATTGCTGATATCGTATACCTCCCGTACTTCCTTGTAAAAGGCGGAACCTTCCTCCATAGTGAATGGCGGAGGGGGTGTGGGCTTGAACTGGGCTGCAGAATCAATAACAAAGGGCCTGATTTTGCTCCAGTGCGGCTCAATACCTTCCATGTAAGAGGGCGGGGTAGGTTGCCAGCGTGAAGGATCGTCAGTATCTACCGTAAATTTAGACATGGTCCGCGTCTGGTCGTAATTGTCTTCCTTCATCCAGGCCGTAATAAATTCAGCGACCTCCAGGCCGTAGGTTCGTGCGGCTTCAAATTCCCTGGGATTGCGTTTTTCCCAAACGGTGTACAGACTGTCCCTGAAAGCAGTAATCTTATCCTCGGAGAAAATTAACCTTCTTCCCATATCCATATGGGCGATAAGGGCAGCCAATTTGTAATTCACAGGAGAATCGGCCTTTGGTTCGGGAATTGAGGTTAGGCCGGATATCTGTCCCTGGAGGGATCGGTATGAATCCGAATGCAGGGCCATGATTTCATAGGCCGCAATACTCGGGTAGGCATATACGCGACTCGCCACAGGAGGGCTGAAAATATCGTGCACCATTACATCGGTTAGTTTATCCGTCGAGGCATGAAGCTCTTCAGCTGTGATTTCGATGGGCTCTGAAGGGGAGCTACAGCCTAACAAAAGGGCTATCAATGCTAAGCGTGAAACAAAACGTAGATTCATCATTTTAAGTTGTTTTTCATTAATTGGTACACTTCTGCGGCGTCCGCATTGTAGACCGCTAACAGAAAAGGTTCATCGTTCAGCTTGATGACCGACAGGTGCCGGATGGATTTATTTGTGAAATCCAGGCCAATCCGGTTACCCGGGAGAATCTCGGATTCCCCCAGGATGAGGGCCCCGGGAAAGGCATCCAACCTGCCCTGATAGGGCTTGACACCAAAGTAATTACCTGCAGCCAGCACTTCCGTTTTGCCATCTCCTGTAAAATCGTAGGGCAAAAATGTCAGCACAGGGGCGACCTGCAGGGTATTGGGAAACGGATAATATTTAAAACGCCCTTCTTCATTTTTAAGATACCCGGACCTTAACTCGGTTGCTTCATACAACCGGGCCGCTTGCAGGGCTTCGGGCCCAAAGATATCTTCTATCGGTTTGCCCGCAAAGCTCTTGTAGTTCGGATATTTTTTCCGCAAACTAACCATTTGTGCCCCCAGGTCATCCAGGCCCACCAAAGTATAATACGAATCTTTTTTAGCTGTCGCCACAACGGTCTCCGTGCTCCCGTTGGAATCAAAATCCGAAAAATACATTTTCAGGGGGGCCGCGGCAGAGGCCACAAACTTAGAATTGGTTCCCCAGTTCCCCAGCAGGTAATCGGTATCTCCATCCCCGTCGATGTCGTGGGGACTTATACATTGCCAGAGCCCTGAGGGACCTTCAAAGGCAATCTCTTTCAAACCTTCCGTTGTGTTTTTGAAAAAACGGGGAGACATCCACTCCCCGACAACGATAAGGTCTTCGCGTCCATCTGCGTCGAAGTCGCTCCAAACCGCGTCCGTGATCATCCCAAGGGATTCCCCATTAAAACTGTCCACAGGCCTGAAGCTTCCTTCCGTGTTTTCCAACAGATGGCTCGCGGGTATTTCCCCAAAGCGTCCGGTCAGGCTCTGTGCTCCCAGAAAAAGGTCCAGGTCTCCGTCCCCGTCGTAATCAAAGGGTCGGATCACAGAGGTGTTGGCGTAGTATTCGGGAAAGAGTACTTGTTGTAAACCGGATGCGGAATTCCGGTAAAAGCGATCGAGCAGGGGAGGGGCTTCCCCAAAATAATCACCACCCCCCGAGCCCAGAAGCAGATCGTTGCGGCCATCCGCGTCGAGGTCGGCAATAGTTGCGACTACATCTTCCTGTAGACTGTCCAGGGCCATTTCCTTGGACGACTGGCGTGAAAAGCTGCTATCTGAAGCAAAAAAAACGGCCGGGGCGATACGCTTGGACCCCCCGAAAAACAAATCTTCCTTCCCATCGCCATTCAGGTCGCCGCTCGCAAAAGCAGGCCCTCGATCGGCGAGGCTGTAGGGCAGGAGTTTTTCCCGGTTAAAGTCAGTATAAATGTCTTCCCGGTGGACAAAATCGATGCCCAGGGGGGAAGCCATCTTTTTAAAGAGTGGAAGTGCCCCCGGATTTAATGAGGCATAGTCGAACGCACGAGTGTCCTTCACGGATATTTCCAGGAGTTCGCCCGTTGGCAGGCCCTTTTCGACCTGGTAGCGGCCATCAGGCCATATAATCCTTACGGAATCCACCTGCCTCAGTTTCCCGGTTCCAAAATGCACCAGGGGTTCTGAAGAGGATTGAAAGCCGCGGACCGGAAATAACTCCCGCATTTGTACCCCTTCCCCGAAGTACGCGTATATTTTGGCACCCACTCCAAAGGGGTTTTGCCCGGTGTATTTTAGTTTCAGGGTCAGGGAGGTATTGTCCTTTCCGGTGTTGACCAGAATACTGGCCGGTTGGTTCAGGTTGTTGATCACCAGGTCCAGGTCGCCGTCCCGATCGAGATCTCCCCAGGCTGTAGCCCCGGAGAGCAAGGTATCCTGCCGGATCCAGGCCTCAGACCGATCCTTGAACTCCAGGTTTTCAGAACCTTGAAAAACGAAATTCCGGGTGTTCCCTGAAGGCATCATGTCGAGCGCCTTCTGGTCGACTAACTTGGTGTTGCTGATGGTACTGCTGATCTGTTCATTGGACACAAACTTCACAAAATCCAGGTCGTTCGGCCTTTTGGGAATTCCATTGGATACGAACAGATCCTGGAAACCGTCCTGTTCAAAATCGGCAAACAACGCACTCCAGCTCCAGTCCGTTGCGGCTACCCCGCTCAACAGGGCCGTTTCCATAAAGCTGCCGTCCGGTTGATTGATATAGAGCATATTAAGGGTAAACTGGTAGTAATACCCGTAGGCGCCAATGCGCATACGCTGGGTTTGAATATTGTCATCCCCCTCTGAAGATTTCAGGGGAACCTCGTCTTGGGGCAACATATCGAGGGAAATCAGGTCCGGCCGGCCATCGTTATTGACATCTGCTGCGTCGCTACCCATAGAGAAGCGGCTGGTATGCCCGAAATAAGAGCGGAGGCTTTCGGTAAACGTTCCATCTGTATTATTCACGTAATAGTAATCGTCTTCGTGAAAGTCATTTCCGATATACAGGTCCGGGTAGCCGTCCAGGTTAAAGTCAGAAACTGCCACACCCAGGCCATAGCCGTTAATACCGCCAAAAATCCCAGCTTCGGCGCTTACGTCCGTAAAGGTATCCCCATCGTTTCTGAGGAGTTTATCTCCGGTATCGTAATCGCGCTCGTAACGGAGGGAAGCTTTCCCATAGGAATCCTGCGTATGTACGGCGTGGTTCA
>NZ_JBAVZJ010000118.1:0-15417 GCF_049588695.1 Robiginitalea sp. | reverse complement strand
ATGATTCGCTATTTTGAGATACATTTGCACGGATTTAAAAAACCCAAGTCTTTAGAAGTTCTGGATGAAGTTTTTTCTTAAGGTTTTTACCTTTGTTTTTCTTGAGTTTTTTTGGGTAACCTGTGGTCTGAATGCCCAACAGGTTGGGATTTACGACAGGGATACCGGTGAACCCATCTCCGATGTGGCGGTCTTTACCCAGGATCGTTCTGTTACGGCCCTAACTGATTTTGACGGGCAATTCGATCTCGGGAACTTTCCGGAAAGGGTGCGGATTGAGATAAGGCACCTCGCTTATCAGACCAGAATTTTATACCCCGACGGCATTCGACAGATGGGTGGGCGGATTTTGCTTGTTTCCAAACCGGAGCAACTACAGGAGATCGTGGTCTCTATTTCTAAATGGGAACAACAAAAAAGGGATATCCCCCAAAAAATTGAGACTATTAATGCGGAGGCAGTGGCTTTGGGGAACCCACAGACCTCTGCCGATTTGCTGCAACAGTCCGGAAAGGTGTTTGTTCAGAAAAGCCAGTATGGAGGGGGTAGTCCGATGATTCGGGGTTTTGCCACTAACCGGGTTCTGCTTGCTGTAGATGGGGTTCGAATGAACAACGCGATTTTCAGGGGGGGGAATATTCAGAACATCATTTCCATCGATCCGTTTGCCGTAAAAAATGTAGAAGTCCTTTTTGGCCCGGGGTCCGTGATTTACGGCAGCGATGCCATAGGGGGTGTCATGAATTTTTATACCAAATCTCCCCGGTTTTCGAGATCAGATTCTTTGGAGTTCAATGCGAATGCCGGCTACCGAACCTCCAGCGCCTCCAATGAACAGACCCTCCATGGGGATTTTGCCCTTTCCGGCGAAAAATGGGCAACGCTCACAAGCCTGACCTATAACTCCTTCGGGGACCTGAAGATGGGACTTCATGGGCCCGAGTCTTATTTGAGGCCGGGTTATGTGGTCACCCGCAACGGACAGGACGAATTCAAGGCCAATGAAGATCCCAGGACGCAGGTGCCTACGGGATATCACCAATGGAGTTTAATGCAAAAAGTGGGGTATAGGCCTGACAATAATTGGTCCTTTGACCTGGGATTACACTACTCCCAAACTTCGGATGTACCCCGGTACGACCGGCTGATTCGCCCTGCAGAAAACGAGGCGGGGCTTCGATCCGCTGAGTGGGAATACGGGCCGCAGATATGGGGTATGGGCAACCTTCTGGTGTCGCATAAAGGCACAGAGGCCTTTTATGACCGGGTTAAGCTGAGTGTGGCCTATCAGTTTTTTGAAGAGGGCCGGAGGGATCGGAATTTTCAGGACCCGATACGGTTTATCACTGAGGAACAGGTAGATGCATATTCCCTGAATCTCGATTTTGAAAATGGTAAAATTGGAAATTTTAACCTGTTCTACGGGGCAGAGTACGTATTGAATCAGGTTAATTCTGCGGGCTCAGAAGAAAATGTCCGCACAGGGGAGCAATCGGCCGGACCTTCGCGCTATCCGGATGACTCGCTTTGGATGAGCCTTGCTGCCTACATCAACAGTACCTATCGTCTGAAACCGAACCTTTCCCTGCTCGCAGGGTTGAGATATAGCCATTTCTGGATAAATGCTGATTTTGTACAGGACTTTTATCCCTTTCCTTTTGAGGACGCCCGTTTAGACAATGGGGCTTTTACGGGAAGTCTTGGGGTGAGTTGGTTTCCCTATGAGGATACGCAGATAACCACAAACCTCTCCACCGGATTCAGAGCGCCGAATATAGATGATATCGGGAAAGTATTCGATTCTGAGCCGGGCGCTGTGGTAGTACCCAACCCGGACCTGGAACCAGAGTACGCGTATAATTTTGAAATCGGGGTCCGCCAGAATTTTGGGGATAAACTGGTTGTAAGGGGGTCGGCTTATTACACGTACCTTTCTAATGCGATGGTACGACGCGACTATACGTTTAATGAAACAGATACTATTGTATATAATGGCGTACCGAGTAAAGTACAGGCGATTCAAAATGCCTCCAAAGCTTTTGTTTATGGGGTGGAGTTTGGCTTTGACGCATCGCTTCATGAATTTTGGGGGCTCAGCGGGAACCTGACCCTGGCTGAGGGTGAAGAAGAAGAAGCTGATGGGAGAACCACGGCCGCAAGGCATGTAGCACCAACCTTTGGCAACCTGGAGTTGTCGTGGGATAAATATCCCTGGCAGGCAGGAGTATTTTTAAATTACAATGGAGAAATCCCTTTTGAGGACCTGGCTTTGTCCGAGCGGGCCAAGCCGTTTATCTATGCCGAAGATGCCAACGGGAATCCATATTCTCCATCATGGTATACCCTAAACCTTCGGGCTTCCTACACGCTTTGGGATCGCTACCAATTCACTTTTGCACTAGAGAACCTGACCAACCAGAGATACCGTACTTATTCTTCAGGAATTGCGGCGGCGGGGTTTAATGTGATTGCCGGCTTTAACGTGAGGATTTGACATAAAAAAACCCGTGCTTTCGGCACGGGTTTGCAATAAAAAGGTGTTATCACCCAAATCAGTGATCAACCGCCTCTTCTACATCTTCTTTAACTTCTTTGGCTGCATTTTTAACATCTTCACCCATTTCTTCAAGGGCGTCACCGGCTTCTTCAGCAGCTTTTTCAACTTCATCTACAGCTTTTTCGCCAGCATCTTTGACGTCTTCTGCAGCCTCTTCAGCCGCGTCTTTTACATCGTCAGCCGCATCTTCAAGGGCTTCCTGGGTTTCAGCTGCGGCTTCTTTGGTTTTATCGGCAGTTTCCCGGCAAGACCCCAGAGATACTAGAAGGGCCATTGAAAGTAAAACAGCAGAAAAGATTCTTTTTTTCATAATAAAGAGTGTTTAGGTTTTGATATTCAGTAGTCATATACGTAAATATTGTATAGCTGGACCATTTCATCCAATTCTGTCAATGATTTCACTGTACCAATTCCCTTTTAAATGCCTTTAGGGTATCCTTTAAATTCATTAATTTTGCCCTCTTTACAAAAACGAGGACTCAATTCCGGAAAAAGATGACATTCAAGGAATACGAAAAGTTGGATCTCCCCCATGTTGCTGAGGCTGTTTTGGATTTCTGGAAAGCCGGAAATATATTCGAAAAAAGCATCAGCACCCGTGAAGGAGGCACTCCTTTTGTATTTTATGAAGGACCTCCTTCGGCGAATGGAATGCCGGGAATACATCATGTGATGGCCCGGACCATCAAGGATATTTTTCCCCGGTATAAGACCATGAAGGGTTTTCAGGTCAGGCGCAAGGCCGGCTGGGATACCCATGGGCTTCCCATAGAATTAGGTGTAGAGAAGGAATTGGGAATCACCAAGGAAGATATAGGGACAAAGATTTCCGTTGAAGACTATAATGAAGCCTGTAAAAAGGCCGTCATGCGGTATACGGATGTCTGGAATGAGATGACCGAAAAAATTGGGTATTGGGTGGATATGGAGAATCCGTATGTCACCTATAAACCAAAATACATGGAGACTGTCTGGTGGCTCCTGAAAGAAATCTACGATAAAGGCCTTATTTATAAAGGCTACACCATTCAACCGTATTCGCCCAAGGCGGGGACGGGCCTTAGTTCTCATGAGCTAAACCAACCCGGCACCTACCAGGATGTTACCGATACTACCGTTACCGCCCAGTTTGAAGCTGTTGCAGACACCCTGCCTGGTTTCCTGGCCCGTGAATCCGGCCCTCTGTATTTCCTGGCCTGGACGACAACCCCCTGGACACTCCCCTCAAATACGGCCCTTACAGTAGGCCCGAAGATTGAGTATGTCCTGGTTGAAACCTTTAACCAGTATACGTTTCAGCCTTCAAAAGTCATTCTGGCAAAAGCCTTGATAAGCACCGTGTTTTCAGGAAAATTCTATGCAGTAGATTCCGGGGAAGCCTGGCCGGAGGACGTGGAGAAGGCTAAGAAAATCCCGTATCGGGTCCTTCAGAGTTTTAAGGGTTCTGAGCTTATCGGGATACGATACAGGCAATTGTTGGATTATACACTTCCCTATGAAGGTGCCGAGGATGCCTTTCGGGTAATTGGAGGAAATTTTGTAACCACGGAAGATGGTACGGGCATAGTACATACGGCTCCCACCTTTGGCGCGGACGATATGCAGGTGGCGCAGGAAGCCAATCCTCCCGTACCCCCAATGCTCGTCCTGGATGAATCCGGGAATCCAGTACCCCTGGTCGATCTGCAGGGGAGGTTTCGTCCGGAAATGGGGCCACTTGGCGGGAAGTATGTCAAAAATGAATATTACCCGGAAGGTACTGCTCCTGAGCGATCCGTAGATGTAGAACTGGCGATTCGCCTCAAGGAAGAAAATAAGGCGTTCAAGGTGGAGAAGTACCTCCACAGTTATCCGAATTGCTGGAGGACGGATAAACCCATTTTGTACTACCCTCTGGATTCCTGGTTTATAAAAGTGACCGATGTGCGGGAGCGCATGTACGAACTCAATGGCCAGATCAACTGGAAACCCAAAGCTACAGGGGTGGGCCGATTTGGGAACTGGCTGGCTTCAGCCAACGACTGGAATCTCTCGCGATCCCGGTACTGGGGGATCCCCCTTCCGATATGGAGGACAGAGGACGGAAAGGAGACGGTCATGATCGGTTCTGTATCCGAACTCAAGACTGAAATTTCGAAATCCCTCAAGGCAGGGGTTATGGACAAAGACCCTCTGGAATCCTTTATTCCCGGGGATATGTCTGATGAAAATTACAACCGAATCGACCTGCATAAAAACTTTGTGGACGCTATTGTCCTCGTGTCACCTTCGGGAAAACCAATGAAGCGTGAGAGCGATCTGATCGATGTTTGGTTTGACAGTGGGTCCATGCCTTACGCCCAATGGCATTACCCTTTTGAGAACCGGGAGTATATAGATACAGGGGAATATTTCCCGGCAGACTTTATCGCTGAAGGCGTAGACCAGACGCGGGGTTGGTTTTATACGCTTCACGCCATAGCTACTATGGTATTCGATTCTGTGGCTTATCGAAATGTCGTTTCAAATGGCCTGGTACTGGACCGGGATGGGAAGAAGATGTCTAAACGCCTTGGAAATGCCGTGGACCCTTTTGAAACGATTGATGTCCATGGCCCTGATGCGACCCGATGGTACCTGATTTCGAACGCCAATCCATGGGATAACCTCAAATTCGATATGGAGGGGATTGTGGAGGTCAAGCGCAAGTTCTTTGGGACGCTCTACAATACCTATTCTTTCTTTGCCCTCTACGCAAATATAGATGGCTTTTGTTATCGGGAAGCGGAGATCCCCATTGAAGACCGCCCTGAAATCGACCGCTGGATTCTTTCAGAACTTCACACCCTGATTCAGGAGGTAGAAAATGCTTACGAAACCTATGAAGCGACTCGGGCGGCCCGAATGATTTCAAATTTTGTTCAGGAGCATCTCAGTAACTGGTATGTCCGTCTTTGTCGGCGACGATTCTGGAAAGGGGACTACGGACAGGATAAAGTTTCCGCCTACCAGACGCTGTTTACATGCCTGAAGCGCATTTCTCAATTAGCCGCTCCGATTGCGCCATTTTTTATGGAGCAGCTCTACAGGGATCTGACTATGGTGGCCGTACAGGAGACATCCGAGAGCGTACACTTGTCGCAGTTTCCAACGCCCAACCCTGAATTTATCAACAAGGATCTGGAGCGAAAGATGGCTATGGCTCAGACCATCTCTTCCCTGGTGTTGTCTATTCGTCAGAAAGAGAAGATAAAAGTCCGCCAACCCTTGCAAAAGATTATGATCCCTGCATTGGATACCCGGGAGCGAAAGGCAATAGAAGCGGTAGCCGAACTCATCAAATCGGAGGTTAATGTTAAGGAGATCGAATTGCTCGACGACGCCTCTGACATCCTCGTAAAGCGTATTAAACCAAATTTTAAAACCCTGGGCCCGCGATATGGCAGGGATATGAAACATATCGCCGCTGCCGTGGGGAATTTAAAGCAGGAGGATATCCAGAAAATCGAACGCGAAGGCGAATTAGTGCTTGACCTTGAAGAGAAAAGTATTAAATTACAACTAGAAGATGTGGAGATCAGCTCTCAGGATATCGAGGGTTGGTTAGTGGCATCCTCCGGTCCGCTTACGGTTGCCCTGGATGTTACCATTGATGAAGGACTGCGCAAAGAGGGGATCGCCAGGGAACTGGTCAACCGAATCCAAAACCTGAGGAAACAATCAGGTTTCGAAGTGACCGACAAAATTGACGTTAAATTTTTGAAAAATGAAACGGTGGAAGCAGCCGTTATGAGCAATTTGCAGTATATTAAATCAGAGACCCTGACGGCTGATCTGGAATTCCAGCAAGAATTAAAGGAGGGGACGGCCATTGAATTTGATGAGGTTACGACTAAATTGCTGATCCAAAAACATTGATATTATGGGACAAGATTTAAAAGCACGGTATTCAGATAAAGACCTCGAGGAGTTCAGAACGATCATAGAAGAGAAGATCGAGAAAGCCAAATCACACCTGGAGCTGCTCAGAAGCTCTTATATGAATGATGGGAATAATGGGACAGATGATACCTCTCCCACCTTCAAGGCATTTGAAGAAGGTTCAGAGACTATGAGTAAGGAGGCGAATACCCAGCTGGCCATCCGACAGGAAAAATTCATCCGGGACCTTAAAAATGCCCTCCTCAGGATAGAGAACAAGACATACGGTATTTGTCGTGTCACCGGAAAACTCATCAACAAGGAACGTTTAAAACTGGTTCCTCATGCTACCCTCAGTATTGAAGCCAAGAACATGCAGAAATAAACAAAAAGGCCCTTCGGGGCTTTTTTTGGGCCTGGATTTCCCGGGAACCTTTCTGTTTTTAGTCCTTACAGGGGGGTGTCTTTTCGCACAAAAACAAGTAACCAAGACACTCCTGAACCCCAATATACAGTCGATCAATATTGACGGCTCCCTCGCCTATGAGGTTGAGCTGCTCACAGAAGCCTCTCAGGAGGTTAGCGTGGAGGCGCGTATGGAAGGGGAATACGGATCGGATCTTATGGTGCTTTTCAAGGAGTCCGGGACGACGTTGTTTATCGAAACGCTGTTTGGACCCAATTTTAAGATGCCCAACGATAAACTCGGCGCCCATAAGGTAGTCTCCATCAGATTGAAAATAACCCTTCCGGAGTACCAGAATGTTTTCTTAAGTGGGGCGAGCTGCCAGGTTATTACATCCGGGGTGTTCAGGGACCTCGGAATTGTCTTTAATGATGGGGGTTGCGATCTGTCCCACCGGGCCCATAACACTGAAGTCACTACAGGTTCGGCGCCCATTACAGCCCATCTTCAGTCTGGTGTAGTAGATGCCCAATCCAAATATGGCACTGTCCTTCGGGAGCCCATCCCCCGGGGGAATCATCACCTGAAACTCTACAGTACCCGGGGCGATATTGTGATCAGTTCTTTGTGAAAACCGGATCCCTTATGCGGATACCCTGAGATTGGCATATAATCCCTATTTTTGGCAGATTCAAAAGAACAGGATGAATCTTAAAAAATCCCTCCTGCTGGTAGGCCTCGTATTGCTGGCAGATCAAATCAGCAAGATTTATATAAAAACACATTTTGAGCTGGGCGAGTCTGTCGAGGTCTTTTCCTGGTTTAAAATTCTCTTTATAGAAAATGAAGGGGCTGCCTGGGGAACAAAACTCAGTGATCTCCTTCCGGTTTCCGAGAGGACCGGAAAATTGATTCTCACCGTTTTCCGCTTGCTCGCAATCGCGGGAATTGGATACTGGTTGTGGGATATCCTTCGTAAAAAGGCCAATACCATCCTGATCTTAGCTGTAAGTCTGATTTTTGCGGGGGCCATTGGCAATATTATTGACTCCTTATTCTACGGACAACTCTTTAATCACAGCTTTGGGCAGGTTGCGACTCTTGGTTCAGACGAGCCGTATGCAGGCTTGTTTTACGGAAAAGTAGTAGACATGCTCTATTTTCCAATGATCGATACCTTATGGCCGGACTGGATTCCGTATTTAGGCGGCAAAGCCTTCCGCTTTTTTGAGCCGGTTTTCAATATTGCCGATACCGCGATCAGCACGGGTGTAGGGATACTCCTGGTTTTTAACAAAAGTGCTTTTGAAAAAAGGGTCTCCTAGAAAGTATAATACTCCTCCGGGGTAACACATCCATCGAGGGGGATGTCCGTATCTTCTATATTGGGAATCTGCCTCAGAGGGCCGAAGAAATTCAAACCTATCTTTTTGGCATCCGGCCTGCATTGGGCCAGGAAGCGGTCGTAGTATCCGCCACCATACCCAAGGCGATTCCCGTCAATATCAAATCCGAGCAAGGGAACAAAAATCACATCGAGTACTTCAGGTGCGACTGAAAGGCCTGAAACGGGTTCGGGAATTCCAAGGGAACTCGTTTTTAGTTCGGTAGAATCTGTGAGCAGGGTGTGGTCCAGGTTGCGTTTACCCTTAACACTGGGCAGTACAATGTTTTTATCTTTTCCCTGGAGTACAGTGAGTAAAAAAGAGGTGTCAACTTCCTTTTTCTCTGGGATACTCAGAAACAGGTGATAAAAAAAGCCATCCCAGATAGGTAATCCGAGACAGCGATTGGCAATTTTTAAACTTTCCGCTTCTACCTGTGATTTGGAAAGGGTATTTCGATTTTGAAGGCAGGTAGTCCGAAGCTGATCCTTTTGCATCGCTTCAAACCGGGCCATTACGCGGGGGAACGTTTTTTTTCAAGGTTTACTCTTTGGCCGAAACGGCGACGTACACTTTGAAAAAAAGCATCAGTATCAGGTACATTCCCAGGGTTATGAGATAGTTGTCCATAAGTTGTGTGCTTTAATTTTCTAAATATAAAATAATAACGGAAACTTTACTATAAACGGTATGAATTAATCGATGAAATACACAGATTTGACAAAGTTTTAACGGATCCCAACTCTTTTTAAAACGATCTTAACACCACTTTAGTATGGCTAACCTCCTAATATTTAGATTTTTAGTCATAGATTATTATCGTTGTTTGATGCAAATTTCCGATCACAGCCTGCAAAACCCCTGCATCGACTATTGAAAAACTGGTTTTTTTACGTCAGAAGGATCAAAAAAATATTTTGAATCTGCTGGAATCATAAGGGGCCGTATCTTTGAAGAAGGATACGGACTTCAATGGACGAATTGGCACTGGACATACAACTAAAAACCCTGCCGGAAAGCCCGGGCGTTTATCAGTTCTTCGACGCAGAGGATAAAATACTGTATGTAGGGAAGGCCGTAAACCTTAAAAAAAGGGTTAGTTCTTACTTTACTAAAACGCACCAGAATGGAAAAACCCGGGTTATGGTGCGAAAAATCAGGTCCCTGAAACACATTGTCGTTCCAACGGAGTCTGATGCCCTTTTACTGGAAAACAATCTCATCAAGGAGCATCAGCCCAGATACAATGTTTTGCTTCGGGATGATAAATCCTATCCGTGGCTTTGCATTAAAAATGAGCGATTCCCGCGAATCTTTCCCACAAGGAAAAGGATAAATGACGGCTCTGAGTACTTCGGCCCGTATACTCAGATGCGAACAGTTCGGGCTTTGCTGGACCTGATTAAAAGTGTATACCCACTCCGTACCTGTAACTACGATCTCTCTGAGGAAAAAATCCAGGCCGGAAAGTATAAAGTGTGCCTGGAATATCATTTGGGAAACTGTCTGGGTCCGTGTGAAGGTCTTCAGGACGAAATGGCTTACCAGAGACAGGTAGATGATATCCGTGAGATTATTAAGGGGAATTTTCGGACCTCCCTGCATTATTTCCGGAACCGCATGAACCATCTGGCTTCTGAAATGCAATTTGAGGCCGCCCAGGTGATGAAGGAGAAGATAGAGGTATTGGAAAACTATCAGGTGAAATCCACAGTAGTCCATCCGAAAATATCCAATGTAGACGTGTTTTCTATCGTTTCCGATCCCACCCATGCCTATGTAAATTACATGCAAATCAGCCATGGGCTCATTGTGCGTTCCCACACCATGGAGATACGCAAGAAACTTCAGGAATCCGATGAAGACTTACTCGCCCTGGCCATTGTTGACCTGAGGGGGCGTTTTGAGTCGGATTGCAAGGAAGTTTACCTTCCTTTTGAAGTGCCACTCCCAACGGACATAAAAATCAGGGTTCCCAAAATGGGGGATAAACGCAAAATTGTAGCGCTTTCCGAACGCAATGCACGATTCTTCCGACAGGAACGCTTTAAACAGATAAAAATAACAGATCCGGACCGGCATACCACCCGGTTGATGGAGCAGATGAAACGGGACCTGCGGCTTTCTGAGGAGCCGAGGCATATTGAGTGTTTTGATAATTCCAACATACAGGGTAGCCATCCTGTGGCAGCCTGTGTTGTTTTCAGAGACGGCAGACCTTCCAAAAAGGAATATCGGCACTACAACATTAAGACGGTCACAGGGCCCGATGACTTCGCTTCTATGGGCGAGGTCGTACACCGGAGGTACAGACGCCTGCTCGACGAAGGGGAAAGTCTGCCCCAGTTGGTTGTGATCGACGGGGGTAAAGGGCAACTTTCCGCGGCACTTGAGAGTCTGGAGCGGTTGGGGTTAAGGGGGCAGGTAGCCATTATTGGCATCGCTAAAAGGCTGGAGGAGATATATTTTCCCCAGGACCCGATTCCCCTCTATCTGGATAAGAAGTCCGAAAGCCTTAGGGTAGTGCAACAACTGCGAAATGAAGCCCACCGCTTTGGGATTACATTTCACAGGAAAAAGCGGAGCAAAGCCGCCATTAATTCAGCCCTGGAAAATATAGAGGGAATCGGGGCAAAAACTGCTCAACAACTCCTGCGCAAATTTAAATCTGTCAAACGGATTCGCGAGAGCTCCCTGGAGGAACTCAGCGCGGTAGTAGGGCCCTCAAAAGCCCTTAAAGTTTATGAAAGTTTACGCGAATAAAGTACCTTCACTCCATGCGCAGCATTTTGAATATCCTCCTTTTTATGCCGTTTTTGGCATTTGCTCAGCAGCCGTCACCGGTGCCTGGGCAGGATATCAAGGTAGGCCTGGTCTTAAGTGGTGGAGGTGCAAAAGGGATGGCCCATATCGGCGCACTCAAAGTCATAGAGGAAGCCGGGGTGCGTATTGATTTTATTGGGGGCACGAGTATGGGCGCTATTGTTGGGGCTTTGTATTCTTCCGGATATACCGCTACCCAACTCGACTCCCTTTTCAGGAGTAATGATTTCAGCGTCTTGATCCAGGATGAATTGCCCCGGACGGCCAAACCGTTTTACGAGAAGGAGGCCGAGGAGCGCTATGCCCTGACCTTACCCTTCCAGAAGTTTAAGGTCAGTATTCCCGCGGCCCTTTCAGGGGGTCAGAATATCTACAATGAACTGGTGGAGGCCTTATACCACGTAAAAGACATTTCAGATTTTAACCAGTTGCCCATACCCTTTTTTTGTATTGCTACCGATGTAGAGACCGGAGAAGAAGTTTTGCTTAACAAGGGGTACTTGCCCGAGGCAATTATGGCCAGCGGAACCTTTCCCTCCCTCTTTGTGCCCGCCGAAGTAGATGGACGGATATTGATTGATGGAGGGGTGCTGAATAACTATCCGGTGGATCGTGTCCGGGCCCTGGGAGCCGATATCATTATTGGGGTGGATGTACAGCACGGTCTGAGAGTGCGGGAAGAACTCAATTCGGCCACTGAAGTCCTGTTGCAGATAAACAATTACAGCACGGTCGGGCAAATGGAGGAAAAACGCCTGAAAACGGATGTCTACATCAAACCAGATATGGAACAGTATTCCGTAATTGACTTTGAAGCCCAGGACAGTATAATGGCCGAAGGTACCCGAGCGGCGAGAGAGCATTGGGATGCCCTAAAGGGTGTTGCGGGTAAACAAACCATTGTAAGGCGGAGGCCTCCGATTACAAAAGCTGTGGATTCGCTGGTGATAAACCGGCTCATCATTCGTGGAAACAGCAGTTACTCCAGAGGCTTTGTAAAGGGTAAGCTGCGGTTTGATCTCTCTGAAAAAATTGCTTTTAAAGAGTTACAGGAAGGTATCGTCAACCTGGCGGCAACCAATAATTTCGCAACTATCAGATATGAACTCATTTCCAACGGGATTGGAGAAGACCTGATCCTTTACCTTCAGGAGGATCCCATACAATCTTTCATTCGGTTTGGCCTGCATTATGATGACCTTTACAAAACAGCGGGCCTATTGAATTACACCAAGAAAAAATTATTGGCGGATGACGATTTGGCGTCCCTGGATTTGATCCTGGGAGATCACATTCGCTACAACGCCGAATACTTTGTGGATAAAGGGAGTTATTGGAGTTTTGGGATAAATTCAAGATACAACAGTTTCGATGAAGAGGTTGACTATAGCCTGATTCAACAGAACTTCAGTACCCGACAGAACACCGATATCAATGTCATCAACCTGGATGTGACCGATCTGACCAACCAGATTTATTTTCAAACTACGCTAAGGGAAGAGTTTGCCTTTAGCCTTGGTCTGGAACACAAGCTGCTAAAGTACAGTTCCCGAACCCTGAATGATTTGCCCAATGAGGTCGGGGATCCGGTCTCCCAAAATTCGGACGGGCGCACCTATTTTGAAAACAGCAACTACTTCAGCACCTTCGGGCAGCTGACCCTGGATACCTATGACGACAAGTATTTTCCTACACGGGGCTTGTATTTTGACGGGGACTTTCACCTCTACCTGTTTTCATCCGACTTTAACGATAATTTTTCTGAGTTCTCCATTGGAAAAGCCCGAATGGGCGCCGCCTTCCCGCTTTGGTCCAACCTGAGCCTGAATCTCGAAACCGAAGGGGGATTCAAGCTGGGAGTTTCAAGCATCACATCCCTGGATTTTGTCCTGGGGGGTTTTGGAGCTGAGATGATCAATAATTTTGTGCCCTTTCTCGGCTATGATTTTCTGAGCCTTCCTGGAAATAGTTATGTGAAAGCCTATGGGCGGCTCGACTGGGAATTTGCTCGGAACCATCACTTCATGTTTTCGTTGAATTACGCCAATGTAGAGGATGATCTGTTCAGAATCGGGGAATGGTTTACCGCCCCGGACTTTTCCGGCTATGGTATTGGGTATGGCTGGGCTTCGTTTTTCGGGCCGGTACAACTGCTCTACTCCTGGTCTCCCGAAATTGACAATAATGTCCTATTCTTCAGCGTGGGGTACTGGTTTTAAACAGGGAGGGTATTTCGCAGACTGCACTATTTTCACCCTCCGTTTAAACCGGGTCCACTTAAGGTATTCACCAGGCTTTACCAGGGCCCGAACATAACTTCTGGGACTCGTCGTTTTTTCCGATATTTGTGGAAAGTATTACACGTGATTGTACTGAGATCCGATATTACCCCCCACTTACGGGCAATGTGGTAAGCAGCTTTTCTTACCGCGTCCGCGGAACCTTACATTGTCTAAACTGCAGTTTTCTAACCGATTAAAAAATAGTATCATGTCCTTAGTAGATAACACCTCATTAAAATTACCTAAAGAAAACCCTGATGCCCAGGACTTTCTGCCCCTTCTTGGAACAGATCACGTTGAATTATACGTCGGAAATGCCAAACAGGCCGCCCATTACTATATGTCTGCCTGGGGATTTCAACCGCTGGCCTATGCGGGTTTGGAAACCGGGATGAAGGACCGCGTATCCTATGTCTTACAACAAGACAAAATCCGGTTGGTACTCACTTCCCCCCTAAAGCCCGGAGGGGACATCAACAGGCATATCGATCAGCACGGGGACGGGGTAAAGGCTATCGCCCTGTGGGTAGATGATGCCAGTAAGAGTTATGAAGAAACGGTGAAAAGGGGTGCCCAGAGTTATTTTGAGCCAAAAACCCTGAAAGACGAGTTCGGAGAAGTGGTATTGTCGGGAATACACACCTATGGGGAGACGGTGCATGTTTTTGTGGAACGGTCGAACTATACAGGCACTTTTTTACCGGGATATCGCCCCTGGGATCCCTATTACCAACCGGAGTCTACCGGGCTGAAGTTCATCGATCATATGGTGGGCAATGTGGGGTGGAATGAGATGAACAAATGGGTCGACTTTTACGCCAAAGTCATGGGGTTTGCCCAATTGATCTCCTTTGACGACAAAGATATTTCCACAGACTATACCGCTCTGATGAGCAAGGTTATGAGTAATGGGAACGGGCGTATTAAATTTCCGATCAACGAACCCGCGGAAGGTCGGAAGAAGTCTCAGATTGAGGAGTATATCGAATTTTATAACGGAGCGGGAGTACAACATATGGCGATGGCCACTGACAATATTATAGAGACGGTTACCGCCTTGAAGAACAGAGGGGTGGAATTTCTCACGGTGCCGGGAACCTATTATGAGACGGTCCTCGACCGGGTGGGGGAGATTGACGAGAAACTGGAACCTCTCAGAGAACTGGGTATTCTGATTGACCGGGATGATGAAGGCTACTTGTTGCAAATATTCACGAAGCCCATTTTAGATCGCCCGACCCTTTTTATTGAAATTATTCAGCGAAAAGGAGCCAAATCCTTTGGCAAGGGGAACTTTAAAGCTCTTTTTGAAGCCATTGAGCGTGAACAGGAATCCAGGGGTACCCTCTGACCTCTGAGTTCTTAACGAATTCTGAAATTCAGCACCCAAATCGATAAAAGTGTGTTAAGACCGGAGTTAAAGTCCGTTAAAATAGAGATTATCCCTGAGTTGATGTATTATTTTTGATCACATCAAGGGGTGGTTCCCTTGGAACTTTAAGTATTGGTTTTTCATAATTTAAAGTTTGGTTGGTTATTTAGGAAAAGCCCCGGTCGCCCGATCGGGGCTTTTTTTGTTTTGGAGGATTTTTTTGGAATAAGGAAAATCCGGCAAAAGGTGCAATAGAATGGGGAAATCGGAGGTTATCTTATTGGAAAATACGCCCGGGTCGTCCCCGGCAATCATATTTTCACCAAATTTGTGATGATTATGATGGCATCCCGTCTTCTGTCTTCCGTAATTTTTTTATGTCTGAGCGCAAGCGCTCTGAACTCCCAATATCGCCCAAACCCAGATACAGCCGTGGAAAATTCCGCATTCAAACCGGGGGAATGGTTGAAATTCAGGGTGCACTACGGCATCTTCAACGCCAGTTATGCTACCCTGCACCTGACCTCTGAAACGCTGGGGGGCACTCCCGTATATCATGTTGTGGGTACTGGAAAGACAACCGGATTAGCCAGTATTTTCTTTAAAGTGGATGACCGGTATGAGAGCTATTTCGGAAAAACGGATGGCAGGCCCTACCGATTTATCCGTAAAATTAACGAGGGGGGGTATAC
>NZ_JBAVZJ010000117.1:0-12672 GCF_049588695.1 Robiginitalea sp. | reverse complement strand
ACCGTTTTGGGCGTGGGAAATGTAAATCTTCACCAGGGGGGCGTAATAGTTACCGGGGTCATAATCCAAAGACTTATTGATATAAGTCATGGCTTCATTCACAAAGCCGGACTGTGCCAGGGCATTGCTCAGATGTAAATAAATATAACTCTGGGTGATGGAGTCATTGCCCGCAACATCTAATTGAATCCCCTTTAATGCGTATTGCAGGTATTTCCCCGTATTGGGAATCGCCCGTGCATAGAGATCCCCGAGCATCTGAACGACACCGGAGGAGTTCGGGTTGTATTCCAGTGCTTTCTCCAGATGGGGGACCGCCAGGTTGAATTCCCCAATATGTATATAGTAGAGGGCTTTGGACATCAGGCTTTCGGCAGACTTGGAGTCGTACAGCAGGGCCTTATCCGCATAGGTGTTGATCTGTTCTGTATACTGTTTTTGTTTCTGGTACTCATCGAGGAAGTAATACGAGATGGCGACATTGGCATAGGCCAGGGAGAACTGCGGATCCAGTTCAATGGCTTTTTCAAACAATTGAATGGCCTGTTCTATTCCTTCCCGGGTCCGGCCGTAGAGAAAATCCAATCCCTGCAGGTAATAATCGTATGCAGGGAGGTTATCCGTGGGCTTTTTGTCGATTTGTTCCAGTTCTGCAGGGGTCACTGTCGCTGAAACGGCATCCGCGATTTCCCGGGCCACTTCATTCTGCAGGGCGAAAATATCAACCACTTCCCGATTGTACTGCTCGGACCAAACGGGCCGGTCCGTGGCTGCTTCAATCAATTGAATATTCAACAATACCTTATCCCCTACCCTTTGTCCACTGCCCTCTACGACGTAATTCACCCGGAGTTCCTCCGCGATTTCCGGAATGCTCCTGTCTGTATTTCTGAACTTTTCGGAAGAGGTCCGGCTCACTACCCTGAAGTCTCCGATCTTTTGCAGGTTGCTCAGGGTGGATTCCATAAGGCCATTCACAAAATAAACATTGGCAGAATCACTGCTTTGGTTTTTAAAGGGCAATACGGCAATAGACTTTTCAAGGGTCACCACTTCGGGTGCGGGCTTTTTATTATAAAGGAAAACCGACACAGCAATTCCAATGAGGATAACGGATATAACACTTGCAATTAAACGCTTGTTGGAAGGTTTAGTTGGCACCGGTTCCTCTGTAAAACCCGATTTTGAAACCTCACCGGGAGGAATACCATACTGTTCCCGAAAACATTTGATAAAATAGGAGGTGCTGCCGAAACCCACCTGATGCGAAATCTCTGAAACCGTAAGGGTGTCATCCTGCTTTAATAATTCCATACCTCGTTTCAGTCGGATTTGCCGGATAAACTGACTGGCCGAGAGCCCTGCGTTTTTCTTCACTTTTCGCAGCAGGCTGGACCGACTCATATTCATGGCAGCAGCCAACTCAGAAACCCCAAACTGTTCATTTGAGAGATTCTCAAGGACAAGGGCTTGAGCCTTATCTAAAAATTGATCTCCGGTACGGGATGTCTCAGGCATACTTTTTTCTGGAGTACCGAAATTAGAAAAATTTATGGCATAGCCGCAGGATACCGACATCTGTCTGCGCAATTAAATGGGGTTAACCCTTTACTGCCCTTCAGGCTCAGGCGTACCCTGAAATTTCTTATCTTTCATGAAACGCCGTCACCAACCAACCCACTTTATGAAATCACTGATTTTTTATCTGCTCCTTTTCGCGCTGTCCATTCCCACTCTAAGTTGTGAGCAAAAAGAAAAAGAAGTAGCAACTGTAAAGGAAGAAAAAAACATCCTGACGAACGAAAAACCGGAATATTTCCAACTCCGCCCTGAAGTGGAAAAGGCCTACGGCTACACGCACGCCGTGAAAATCGGAAACGAAATCAAAATTTCAGGAGCTGTGAGTATGGATGACGAAGGGAACCCAACCGCGGTGGGGGATTTAGGGCAGCAAATGAAAAATTGCTACACAGATTTAGAAAAGATCTTAACCCACTTCGGGTGTACTTTTGACGATGTGGTGGTGGAAAATGTTTTTACGACGGATATGGCTTTGTTTCTGGAAAATGCAGGCTATCGCAACACCATCTACACGAAACATTTTCCAACCGGCTCCTGGCTCGGAGTAAAGGAATTGGCCCTGCCGGAAATCATGATAGAAATTGAACTTGAGGTCTATAAAGCGAATTAAACAAAATTTCCATGTATAAGAACCTCTTAATCCTTTTCGTCTCTGTAGTCTTTCTCGCCTGCAAAGGGGAGAGCCCAAAAGATAAAGACCTTTCCATGGTCGCCCAAAATCAGTCAGCCCAATTGGAATTACTGGGCGATGGAAAACTCCGGTTTCTCAAACTCAGCGGCAACCCCTACGAAAGAGGCCTGGCACATGGGAAAGCCCTGAAGTCCGAAATACAGGAAGTGATCCACTTGTTCAAAAAAGATATTGCTGAAACCACACAGGAAGACCCGGACGCCTTTATCGCAAAATTCCTGGCGGTAACCGATTACAAAGCCGCAGTGGAAAAATGGATGCCCGAATCCATGATGGAATTAAAAGGGATTTCAGAGGGTTCAGGAGTGGATTTCGAGACTATTTTCATGCATCAGCTGGGAGATGAATACTGGTTTAACGCCAAGGATGTCATGGCCCATAGCTGCAGTTCTTTTGGGGTGAACAAAAGCGCGGAACTTCCCAGTATCACCGCCCAGAACATGGATATTCCCGAGTATTATCACGGTTTTCAGACGGTCCTTAAAATTGATGATCCTGACTCCGGTAAGGAAATAATGGTTCTGACCATTCCGGGGCATTTGGGGATTACGGGAATGAATACAAAATCTGTATCGATCAACTGCAATACCCTGATGCAACTGGATTATGGAAAAACCGGTTTGCCGGTGACGTTTATCGTTCGCGGGGTTTTGGAAAAAAACAAGCAGGAGGACGCTTTGGCCTTCATTGACGAAATCACCCATGCATCAGGACAAAATTACATCATTGGTGGGCCTGAGAAAGTATACAGTTTGGAATGTTCCGCAAACCAGGTGGTTGAATTCAGGCCTTTTGAAAATTCCAGCTTTACCTACCACACCAACCACCCGATGAGCAATACGGACTTTAGTGAGCCCTACCTTATGCAACTGGAATCCTATGGCAAAACCGTGGAAGAAGGGCTATATGAGTGCCAGCGCATTAAATCCTTCCAACAGAGATTTACAGAACAGACATCCGATATTGAGATTGAGGAAATTAAAAGCGTATTGAGGGCCCGAGATCATGAAGGCAGGGATGTGGTCAGTAATTCAAACACCTACGCCAGTGTAATTTATGAACTTTCTGAGCAGCCCAAATTCATCATTGCCCCGGGCAAGCCCCATGAAACCGACTATATTGAGATCGATTTTTAAAGGATTACAAATAGCAATCAAAACAACCCTGTACAAACACCTAACCCGACAACACCATGAAAAAAATTAAAATTGAAATTAAATGGGCACTGATCTTTATCGGGATGTCTTTACTGTGGATGGTCCTGGAAAAAATGCTCGGATTGCATTCGACACATATCGATAAACATATGTATTTGACCAACCTGTTTGCCATACCCGCCATACTCGTATATGTATTGGCACTTAAAGACAAAAAGAAAAATTATTACAACGGTGACATGTCCTATAAACAGGGGTTTTTATCAGGGCTCATTATCACGATCATCGTAACCGTATTTGCACCCCTTACCCAGTGGATTACTTCAACAATAATTACTCCCGAATATTTTCCCAATGTTATAGCGCATTCTGTGGAAACGGGATATCACAAATCTTTGGAAGAGGCGGAGGCCTATTTTAACCTTAAAAATTATATCCTTCAGTCCACGGTTGGTGCCCTGATCATGGGTGTAGTCACTTCGGCTATTGTCGCCTTATTTGTCCGGACCAAATCAAAAGGATAGTCGCTCGATCCCTGAAATTAAATGACCCTTGACGGGGTTTTTTACAATTTCAAGTGGATTCCTAAGTGGATTGGGGACGCGGGTAATCCTGAAGTTTCAAATACGTTCAACAAGCTGGGAATACCTCAAAGAGGTCCCATATAAAATTAAGACCTATGAAATTCACTTTCTTTCTCGCCTCGGCACTCCTTTTTTGTAGTTGCCAGACCGGTGGTAAGGAAGATTTGCCGCCTGAAAATAAGCCCGCCCTTACGGAAAGCCAGGCGGACATCGATTCGGTGAAACACCTGATTGAGGGTTCTTTTCAGGAGATTTGGTCTGATTTAGATACAGCCCGAATCCGGGCGTACCACACCGATGATTTTATTTTACTCGAGCAGGGACTGGTCTGGAACAATGACTCCGTCTCCAGGTATTTACTGGACGAACAAGTACGCATGGAGGAAGGCCAGTACCAGAGATTAAACCGTTTCGACTATGTAAAGTCCGTCCAGAGACAGAATACTATTTGGGTGGCCTATAAGAATTACGGCACCTGGGTGAAAGGGTCTGATACCCTGGGGACGGTACAGTGGTTGGAAAGTGCCATAGCCATCAGGGAAAATAATGGATGGAAAATCCAACAACTACATTCCACCCGCATGGGACAATAAAAGGCAGCCCTCCCCCTGCTCCACTCATCGAATTCCCGGATTTCACACCAATACTATCGAAGACAAGGCCTTGGAGTAACTACCCCCCTTGGGATTTATTCATTATCGAAGTAAACCTTTGGGCGTTCTGTTTTCCAATTTACTCGATAAACTCAAGGGCACCCACTCCATAGGATCTGATCATCTTGGTGAATTTATTGGCAGGAATATCCATCTTAACCACACTGGAAGTCGGCAATATCCTGATTTCCCCTGCATCGTATCTCGGGGCATCCGGAAGGAAAACGGTGCTATGGTTTTTCCCTTCTTCTATAAGGAATCCCAACAGCCAGTCCTCTCCATCCGCCACCCGTACGGGAATCAGTTTGTTCGCTACATCTTCCCCCAGGGTATCCGCGGTAACGGATTTCATCAGGGAATAGCCCGGGATATAAATCAAGACCTTGTCTTCCAGCTTTTGCAAAACTTTTTTGACTTTCTTAGATCGGAAAATGAGCCCCCCCATAAAACAAATCAGGATCAATAGAAGGATAGAAATCAGGGCACTGCCATCAAATCCGGGAATGGAATCAGAAATTTTTCTCGAAATAGGATCAGAAATCACCGAGAGTATAGAATGGGCCTTTTCAAAGATGATGAATAACACCACCAACGGCAGCAGAAATAGAATTCCGCCAATTACGGTTGTTCGAAAAAAACGAAGGGCTGGGTTCATGAATAAACTATTTGCACTCAAAGTAAGGAATTAATCAATTATCGCACTCAGGGTAGTTTAGGACTATTATCTTCCTCTGTTTCGTCAAATTCGTTTTCAGGGGCGAGAGGGGCGGCGTCTATTTGCGGGCTTTTCCTATAAATCCGTAGTCTCAGGATAAAGTCGTTTGAGGCATCGTTCGTCTCGGTAATATTACGCGAAAGGTTGTAGATGGTGTATAATTCAAGTTTTAGGCCGCTCTCGAACTTATATCCTATCCCTGGGGACAGGCGGAGTACGTCATTAAACTGGTCAGCCTTTTTCAGGTTGAAAAATATTTCCGCTGAAATCGGAAAATACAAACCCTTTGTAAAATTCAGGTAATGCTTTTTCCAGCTGATCGCAATGGAAACCCGATGCCGCAACCGAAAGCCCGATTCCCAGCCATCTCCATCGAAAGCAGTTTGAAACCGCTCTTCCAGACGAGTGTAATTATACAACTTAAAGTCTTTAATCGTTGGAATATTGAATTTAACCCCCTGAATAAATCGGATTTCAAAATTGTCCGTTTCGTTGTAATTACGGGTGTAAATGGTCCCCGTTCCGAGGTGATAGCTGCGAATCAGCGGTTCTGAGTCTTCTTTCTTAGATTTAAACCATCTTTTGGCACGCAGATTAAGGGTAGAGATCACCAGGAAGCGATTGTAGACCGAAGGATTGATAGTTCGAAATCCAACCTGGGTGCTGAGAAACCGGGAATTGTTCGTCAGGCTTTTAAAATTATAATCCAGCCAGGCCTGCTCGTTGACCTGCACTTCCTGGTCTACAATACTGTCCTGGGCGGTGACCCCTTGTGTAAGAAATACCATTACCCCAACAACATATATTAAAACCCTTATGCCAGAGTCCTGCATTTCTCCAAATTTTGGAAATTAAACGGCAAGTTAATATTCATGTGCTAAAAAGGTATGTGTTCAGGGGGATCTTCTTCGTTAAAGTTTGATTCGCGTTCAAATACTATTGTCCCATTCCGGACTGACCCAGATCATAGCTGTTTCCCCATTGCTCTTCTATATTTAAGATAAATTAATCGAAGCCCTACTGACGGCTCCCAGATCAGACCCGACATAGTGGCTTACAATGAAGTTGAACCCAAAAAAACACTGTGATGGAAACCCAGGTAATTTACAATTCAGACTTGCATTTTGAACACGAACACTGGAGAAGCGAACTCTTTTTCTGGAAGGATGAAATGCGTTCCTTCAAAAACCGCCTTGAGGAGCTGGTCACCCGTTGGACCGATAAAGAGGTACTGGCCCGGCTAGAGCATTTTCAAAACGAATTCATCCTCCATGAGGGAAGGATTAATGAATTTTTGGAAGGCATCGAGAAACACGAACATCTCATCGCCGGAAAAAGTATGGAAGGTGAAATCTCCATGGATACAGTCATGGTTAAAGACCACATGGAATTCCGGAATGAAATGCAGGTACAGCGAGAATTGTTTACCGAACTCAAAAAAGAATTCTTTACTTTCCTGACCCGCTATATGTAATCGGACCTGGGGTAAATCGCATATCTTTGTACCTGAATTAGAACAAAAAATGTACAGGTTTGAAAATGTATATGCTCCTCCTGTTCGGCACCCTGGCAACTATGACGTTACATCCGATTTTTGACTTTCAGGCAGACACCTCCCTAAAAGATTGGTACGTGGTCAATGATGGGGTAATGGGCGGGCTATCCAGGGGAAGTCTCAGATTGGATGCCGAAGGACATGGTTTGTTTTCAGGAAAGATATCCCTTGAGAATAATGGAGGATTCTCGTCCATCCGATATGACTGTGGGCAGAAAGACCTCAGCGGATATCGCTTTATAACGCTCAAGGTGAAAGGTGACGGACAACGCTATCAGTTGCGCGTAAAGGCAAGCCGGAAGGACTACTATTCCTATATCAGCTATTTTGAGACTACCGGGGAATGGCAGATGCTGAAACTACCCCTGGATTCGATGTATGCCGTTTTTCGGGGCAGGCGCCTCGATATGCCGGACTTTAGCGGAAATATCCTGGAGGAGATTGGAATTCTGATCGGGAACAAAAAGGCCGCATCTTTTGAATTGCGTATTGACTCCATTGGTTTGGAATAGGCTTGATTACCTTCGTCCGAATGCGCTTCGTCGGTCAGTTGAGTTTTCTGAGGTCCTCCCCGGGACGCGCGTATCCGTAACGTCCCAGTTTTACTCCCTTGTAATAGGTATCCAGCCCGCCTATGGCCACAGTGTCAAGAGATTCCAAAGCCACGTTTCCATCTTCGCCAAGGGCGCCTTCCGGAAGGATCAAATGTATCACCTTGCCTACGACGAGTCGGGTATCGTTACTCTTGATCCGGCACACTTCTTCGAGTTGAAGCCCGATTTTTATGGCACTTTCAGCTACAAAAGGAGCCTTGAACCCTCTCAAATAAAACGGTTCAAGCCCGCAGGTTTCAAACTCTGAGACCCCTCTTTGAAATTTCGCTGAAGTCATGTGGGCCTGTCGATGAATCCTTCCTGTGATCTGGTTGATCGTGTAATACCCGGTCTCTTTAAGGTTCTCATACGTATGCCGCTCCACGGTGGTGGGCCGGAGAATAAACCCGAGATAGGGAGGATTGGCCCCGATATGGACTACAGAATTGAAAACAGCCAGGTTCTCCTGCCCCGACCCTGAGCGGGTACCGATCAGGTTGGCGGTCTTGTATCCCGCAATCTTGTTGATCAGGTTGGCACGGTAGCGGCTATCCAATTGCATCAGCTTTTCAAAGTCAAGGGAATTCTCCATACATCTGAATTTCTAACAAAGATACGCGGATGAAAAAAGACCTGCATACGCACTTAATTCACGAACCAAAGCACAAGCCCTCCCCCGATAAGGAGACTCACTACAATAATGTGATAGATCAAAAGGGCCTTCTCTTCCCGCTTGTTGAGGCCACTGCTGAAGTCGTTCCAGATAACGGCCATTCCCAGGCATGGGATCAGGTAATTTGGTTTGATATTTGACATGACGTTTCGTTTTAATCCATTTACGAGGAGGTCCTGCCGACGGATGATGCTATCTTATCCGGTTTCTCAACTTTCTTAACACGATTTCAGCAGGGTGGGAGGTTCGACAAAAATTCCTTAATATCGGGAGGTGAAGAAATGCAACAATTCCACCCCTGGGGATGCGGTTCCACCGGTACACCGGCGTATCCTTCCGGTAATTGTATTTGCTCAATTTTGCGGGACCTCTCTCTGGTTTGCCTCCAACGGAATCCTGGAAGACCTCAGTGCTGCCTTCCTCCTTCGTGACTCCGCTTTGGAGCATCTCACGTCTGCCGTACAGTTCGGGTTTATAGCAGGAACACTCGTCTTTGCCGTCTTTACCCTTGCCGATAGATATTCCCCGTCCCGGGTGTTCTTTTGGTCCGCCTTTCTGGGCGCTCTGTTTAACCTTGGAATGATTTGGGATGGGAATACCATGTCTACCTTGTTGGTCCTTCGATTTGCCACAGGGTTTTTCCTTGCCGGAATCTACCCGGTCGGAATGAAGATCGCCTCGGATTACTTCGATAAAGGTTTGGGGGTCTCCCTGGGATATCTGGTGGGGGCTCTGGTGGTTGGCACTGCGTTTCCACATATTTTGAAGAGCGGTGGTGAATCCATACCATGGCAGTGGGTTGCAGGCATCACCTCTTTGCTCGCCCTTTCGGGCGGAGCCCTGGTGGCATTCCTACCCGACGGCCCTTTCCGCAAGCCCATGCCTTCCCCGGATAGGACAACGTTCTTCAGAGTTTTCAAAAATCCGGGGTTCCGGTCCGCTTCCTTCGGATACTTTGGCCATATGTGGGAACTCTATACCTTTTGGGCCTTCGTACCTGTCATCCTCACAACGTATCTTCAGTGGCATCCCCAACCTGATTTTTCCATTTCACTTTGGGCTTTTTTTATTATCGGCATTGGTGGGCCGGCCTGTGTATTTGGTGGATACCTCTCGAAAAGGTTCGGTGAGAAAAACATAGCCACCCTGTGTTTGATTCTATCTGGGATTTGTTGCCTTATACTACCCTGGGCATTCACCTGGAAGAATGCATTCTGGTTTTTGGCGTTTCTTCTTTTCTGGGGAATGGTAGTGATCGCAGATTCTCCCCTTTTCTCAACCCTGGTGGCCCGCAATGCACCCCCTTCCCAAAAAGGAACTGCCCTTACCATCGTCACGAGTATTGGCTTTGCCATGACCATTCTAAGCCTGGAAATTTTAGGGAGACTCCAGCTGGCCACTCCCGAATCGGAAACTTACCTTTTACTGGCATTAGGCCCCATTTTTGGTATTGTGGCTCTACTGAATAAAAGCCCTAAAAAATGAGATAGGGATAAATGTATTCCTTACCGAACGTCCCTGACACAACGGAAACCGAGGTGCCCCATTCCGGTATCTGCCGTGGTGCGCATTCTCCGGGCTACGCGATACCCACTGCAATAACTGTCACTGCAAAGGTATGACCCCCCTCGCACTACATACTTTTCTGCCAGGGGATCCCCGGGATCAAAGGCTTCGCTAGGACCCTTAGGGTCAAAAGCTTCTGTAGGGGAGATTTCCTGTGCATAAGCATCCGCCCTGTACTTGTCCTGGCACCATTCCCAAACGTTTCCGGCCATATCGTAAAGGCCATAGCCATTTTTAGGGTAATTCCGAACCGGGGACGTACGTTCATAACCGTCCATAGGTTCGTTGCGATATGGGAAAATCCCCTGCCAGAAGTTTGCTTTTTCAGCGGCCTGATCCGCAGGGGTATTCCCCCAGGGGTAAATGGCATCTTCCAGCCCTCCCATGGCGGCCCATTCCCATTCGGCTTCTGTCGGTAGGCGCTTTCCGGCCCATTGGGCGTATGCCTGGGCATCCCTGAAAGAAACATGAACTACAGGATGGTCCATCCGATCCTCAATATTGCTACCTGGACCTTCAGGATGTTTCCAGCTGGCACCGATTCTCCATTCCCACCATTGAGAGAGATCTCTCAGGTCAACGGGCCCCTCGGTAGGGACAAAAACCAAAGACCCTGGCTGCAAAATCGAATCCGCAGGCCTGGGGGTACCCGGTGGTAACTCCTTTTTCATTTCTTCCCAGTCCAGGGCTTTTTCCGCTGTGGTTAGATACCCTGTTTCTTGTACAAAAGCACTGAATTCTCTATTGGTTACCTCGGTTTGGTCCATAAAAAAATCGGAGACGCCAATTTTACGGCGAGGAAACTCATCTGCCTCAGCCTGGTCCGTCTTCCCGCCCATCATAAAACTCCCCGAAGGGATATAGACCATGCCCTCCGGAGCCTCCAGGATATTCTCTGCTATGGGTTTTTCCGCTTCCCTGCATCCGTAAATTGCGAGAAAAAACAGGCACATAGCCGTAAAAAATATTTTTATTCTCATGCTCTTTTTAAGTAAATTCCCAGTGGAAAATTGGGAGTAAGTTAAAAAACAAATCTGCAACACTGAATATATTCAAATTGAAATTTCGAATGTTTTGAAGTCGCCGTACACTGAGATACAGAAATTTAACCAATGGTGGTTATGGATCCTCCTCCTGGCCGTTCTGGGCCTCCCGGTATACGGTATGTTTCAACAAATCATCCTGGGGGAACCCTTCGGCAGCAAACCCATGTCGGACTTTGGGCTCGTCCTTTTTTTTGTGGGGACACTACTGATGATAGGTCTTTTCTGGTATCTGGAACTTCGGACGGAGATCGATAAAAACGGTATTCGGGTACGCTTGCGCCCGATAAGTTCTGAGAGTTTTACCTGGGACAAGATTGACGAAGTCGAAATCATCACGTATGGATTTGTCGGGTACGGCCTCCGCTTTAGTTCAAAATACGGTACTGTTTACAACACCCGCGGAAACAAAGGACTTTCGATCCGGTTGAAAAGCGGATCCCGGTATGTTATTGGGACCCAGAATCCCGAAAAATTAAAACAATGCCTGCTCGGACTGAAAAAGTCCGGTCTTGAATTAAACCTGGGGGGGATCTAACCTCTACTTAAGGCGACTGTTCACTTTTATGCATTTAAGACCCTGGTTCATCCCTTACGTCACAATTGTATCTTTCAATCCAAAGAGATCGTGCTGATCCCCTTAAGATTCTAATATTTTGCCAATACCCTGAACCCGCCTCCACGCTTCCAGCCAATATTTATAAAAGTGTAACTTCAAGCCATGAAGAATTCCATCTATATTCTCTTCCTCTTGATTTCGCTTTGGGCCTGCAAGACCGAAGTTTCCACACCTACCGAATTTTATCACGAGGTCCCCGATGGACCAAAACCCTGGACCTCAGAGATATTCGAAGCTACTGAACCTGATTTCACCTTCGCTGTCATCTCAGATTTGACGGGAGGCGAGCGACCAGGGATATACAGCCGGGCCGTAGCACAACTCAACCTCCTGGACCCCACCTTTGTGCTGAGCGTAGGAGATTTGATCGAAGGGGGTACTGAGGATACCCTGCAATTGAAAAAAGAGTGGGATTCCTTTGATGCTCGGACTTCCAATCTCACCATGCCCTTTTTCCACCTGGGCGGAAACCACGACCTCACCAATCCGGAAATGCGATCCTTTTGGAACAAACGATATGGTCCCCGCTATTATCATTTCCGATACAGGGATGTTCTTTTCTTAATGATGGATTCCGAAGATTACTCTGAGAAACGCATGTATGAAATCTATCAGGCACGTGATACAGCGCTGCGAGTGATCAAAGGGGAAATTGAAGGTATATACGAAGAATCTACCTATTACCATATGCCAGAACGCAGATTAGGGAGTCTTGGGTCAGAACAGCTGATGTACTTTCAAGAGGTCCTCGAAGCGCAAAAAGACGTCCGCTGGACCTTTGTGCTAATGCATAAGCCCCTTTGGCTGAGGGAGGGTAAAAATGGACTGGGAGGCCTTGAAGCTCTTTTAAAAGGCCGAAACTACACCGTAATTAACGGGCATTTCCACTCCTTTTCCCACCGCATTCGCCACGGAATGGAGTATTTGATGCTGGGGACAACCGGAGGGGCTCAAAACCCGGAGGACCCCAATGCATTTGACCACATTAGTTTGGTCCGGATGGCTGACAAACCAGTAATTACCCATCTCAAGCTAAAAGGAATCCTCAATAATAGTGGAACATTGCCCATGCCAGCCTCTTTAATCGAGGAATGATTTATAGGTCAATCGCCATTTGGAGTTTTTACCACCCGGCGGAGTAAAGCTATATCCTTGAATAAACCCTTTTCCCAATAGACAATTGTAGTCCTTTCGGGGAGGCCAAAAAAAATGGACCCTTAAGGCTAAGGGTCCATTTTATCA
>NZ_JBAVZJ010000116.1:0-3469 GCF_049588695.1 Robiginitalea sp. | reverse complement strand
TGGCCCGCTTTGTACCACCCGGATTTCCGCCAAAGACACCGAAACCCTGCAAGTCAATATTCTGAAAAGCCACAGCGTGGGTGTAGGTCGGTCCATAGAACCGGAGATTGCCCGGCTCATGCTTATTTTAAAACTGCACGCCCTTGCCAAAGGGTATTCCGGTATACAGGAAGCCACCCTGGATCGCATCCTCTGGCATATTGAAAACGAGATCACCCCAAGGGTTCAGTCTCAGGGATCTGTTGGTGCCTCGGGGGATTTAGCCCCTCTGTCCCATCTGTTCCTGCCGCTGATTGGCCTGGGTGAGGTACACTATAAAGGCAAGCGACTTCCTGGAGGTGCGGTCCTGGAAGAATACGGGGTATCGGGGATTTCGCTCGGGCCCAAGGAAGGGCTGGCGCTGATCAACGGGACCCAGTTTATAGCAGCCCACGCCGTGGTGGTGCTGGAAAAAATGCATGCCGCCATGTCACAGGCCGATATTATCGGGGCTATGATGATCGAAGGCCTGCAGGGGTCTGTCCGTCCTTTTCACAAAAAATTGCATCAGGTCCGCCCCTTTAAAGGAAACCTGCATGTCGCGGAGCGGATCCGCCGCCTTTTAAAAGGATCTGAAATTCTCGAAGACCACATAGACTGTGAACGGGTGCAGGATCCGTATTCCCTTCGGTGTATCCCACAGGTTCACGGCGCCTCGCGCAACGCCTGGCTGCATTTAAAGGAATTACTCGATGTGGAGCTCAACGCCATTACGGACAACCCTGTGATTTTCGGGGCAGACCTGGCCATCAGCGGGGGAAATTTTCACGGACAGCCCCTGGCCATGGCCCTGGATTACGCCTGTATTGCCGCCTCGGAAATTGGAAATATTTCAGACCGCCGAATATACCTGGCCCTGGAGGGCAACAATACGAACCTGCCCCAACTGCTTATGAAAGATACCGGACTGAATTCCGGCTATATGATCCTGCAGTACACCTCAGCGGCACTGGCCAGTGAAAACAAGAGCCTTTGCCATCCTGCAAGTGCCGACAGCATCCCGACCTCTATGGGGCAGGAAGACCATGTGAGTATGGGATCAATCAGTGGTCGGAAAGCGCTGCGGGTCATTAAAAATGTCGAGAAAATACTGGCCATCGAACTCCTTACGGCTGCCCAGGCCTTTGAATTCAGAAAGCCGCTCAAATCCGGGTGGTTTCTGGAACAGGTACACCAGTTGGTCCGCACCCGTGTTTCTTTTGCCACTGAGGACAGGGTATTTGCCACCGACATCGAAGAAGGGATTAAACTCATTCGCGATAAAGCCCTGATACGCCTTTTGGATTCCTTTTCCGAGAAACAAAAAGTATCTCTGAGAACTCCCCTGTACGACGTTTTTGAAACCTTCTAACCCATGACTAGCCCTCCATCAGATCCCCATACGCATTCAAAGCTCATTGGGCCGTTTGCACAACTCATCACCCTGGAAGACTTACCCTTGAAAGGGAGCCTGGACGATGAGCTTCTGGTTGTGCGGAAGGCGGCAGGAATCCGGGTAAGCGGTTCTGAAATTGTGAAAATCGGGCCTTTTGAACAGATGGCCCGGGAGGCCACAAGGGATAAAATTGAGGTCATCGAACTGCCTGAGGAAAGTGTGGGGGTACCCGGGTTTATCGATGCCCATACCCATAGTTGTTTTGCCGGCACCCGGGCGAGGGACTACGCCCTTCGAAACAGCGGCTCCACTTATTTGGACATCGCAAAAGCCGGAGGGGGTATTTGGGACAGCGTACAGCAAACCCGTAAGGCCTCCCCAGGGGAACTCGAAGCCCTTCTCCTAAAACGTATCCGCCGTTTTTTACGCTCGGGAATCACAACCCTGGAAGTGAAAAGCGGGTACGGGCTCAGTGTTCCGGAGGAACTTAAAATGCTGCGGGTTATTCGTTCCGCATCTGAAAAAACCGAAATGGACCTGGTCCCCACCTGCCTGGCTGCACATACCTGTCCAAAAGACTTCCCCGGCAGTGCCGTGGAGTATTTGCATCTTCTGGAAGCCGAGCTACTGCCTGTGCTGGTCAGGGAAGGGCTCACCTCCCGCCTGGACGCTTTTGTGGAACAAAGTGCTTTTACACCCAACGAAATTTTGCCGTATTTGCAAAAGGGGAAAGCCATGGGATTCGACCTCACCCTCCACGCGGACCAATTTACGACCGGGGGAAGTGCTGCAGCTATTCGTTCTGGCGCATTGAGTGCCGACCATCTGGAAGCCAGCGGACCTGCAGAGATCCATGCCCTGGCGAAGAGCGAAGTAATCGCCACCGCCCTGCCAGGTGCGAGTCTGGGGTTGGGATGCGGTTTTACCCCTTCCCGCGCATTGTTAGATGCCGGGGCCTGTCTGGCCATTGCCAGTGATTACAATCCCGGGTCGGCACCCATGGGTGATTTACTAACCCAGGCAGCCCTTCTCGGTACATTTGAAAAACTCTCGAATGCCGAAGTACTGGCCGGAATTACTTTCCGGGCCGCGGCAGCTTTGGGACTGCAGGACCGAGGGCGCCTGGTGGCAGGATATAAGGCCGATATCGCCATTTTCCGAACAGAACACTACAATGAAATACTCTATCACCAGGGGCAGTTGCGCCCCGTTCAAGTGGTGAAAAATGGCAGGATCTATCGTGGAAATATCGATTCCGATGCGTTCTGAAGACCATCAAACAGGTTTATTCCTACTCTAAAATGACTGATGTCTAAACCAAACCGACAGAGATGACAACCGATTCCGAAACGAACACTTTTAAAAAACACATCAAACAAGGCATTCCCCCTGAACTTCCCCCTGCCCGGATGCCGGATGCCGGGCGCTCCCATGCCCCGGTGCGAAAAGACATCCTCAGTGCGGTTGAAAAAAAACTCGCCCTGCGCAATGCACTTCGGTATTTTCCACGGGCATGGCACGAGACCCTCGCCCCGGAATTTGCCGGGGAACTGAAAAGGTATGGCCGAATTTATATGTATCGTTTTAAACCCGATTACGCCATGTACGCCCGCCCGATTTCGGCCTACCCGGCCCGGACCCGGGAAGGCGCCGCCATTATGCTGATGATACAGAACAACCTGGATCCCAGGGTGGCCCAGCATCCTGATGAACTCATTACCTATGGGGGCAACGGGGCGGTCTTTCAGAATTGGGCCCAATACCTGCTCACCATGAAATACCTTTCCGAGCTCTCGGATACCCAAACCCTCCATATGTATTCAGGCCACCCGATGGGCCTGTTCCCTTCCACCAGAGAAGCCCCCCGGGTAGTGGTAACCAACGGGATGATGATTCCGAACTATTCCCAACCCGATGACTGGGAGCGCTTTAATGCCCTGGGGGTTACCCAATACGGGCAGATGACAGCGGGTTCTTACATGTATATCGGACCGCAGGGGATTGTGCACGGAACAGCGATCACCGTGCTCAACGCTTTTCGGAGGGTGCTTCCGA
>NZ_JBAVZJ010000115.1:0-3166 GCF_049588695.1 Robiginitalea sp. | reverse complement strand
TTTAGAGTGGTACATCGCCAGGCGACTTATCGGGAGCAAGGAGCATAAAAGTAGTATTTCCGCCCCGATTATTAAAATAGCCATAGCCGCTATTGCCCTTGGGGTGCTTATGATGCTCATCGCTCTGGCCACGGGTGTCGGGCTCCGGCACAAGATCCGCGAAAAGGTCTCTGCATTTAACGGGCACATTCAGATATACAACTACGATAATAATAATTCCGAAGTATCCATAATCCCCGTGAGTACCCGCCAGGAATTTTACCCGGAGTTCAACACCGTTGAGGGTATTAGCCATATTCAGGGTGTGGCGACGAAGGCCGGGATTATTCGTACGGAAGATACTTTCGAGGGTTTTATAGCTAAGGGAGTTGGTATGGATTACAACTGGGCTGCCTTTGAGGAATTCCTGGTTGAGGGTCGCCTTCCAAATTACGGGGAAGGGCTAAATTCTGAGGTTTTGATTTCACGACAGATGGCAGCCCGACTCAACCTGGGTCTCGATAGCCAGTTCAACTGTTTCTTCCTGAAAGAAGAAAACCCCGAAAAAATCCCCAATCAAAGACGATTTCAGGTAGTTGGAATTTACGACAGCGGTTTTGAAGAATTCGACGCCACCTACATTTTTACGGATATAAGGCATATCCGGCGGATGAACAACTGGAATTCCGACCAGGTGGGGAATTTTGAGGTCTTCCTGGAAGATTTTGATCAAATTGAAGAAAAAGGGGCTGAAATTTATAACAATACGGTTTCAGATCTGGACACCCAGACCATAAAGCGCAAGTATTACCAGATTTTTGAATGGATCGGATTATTCGATTTTAATATTGCCCTGATCATAGGAATCATGATTTTGGTGGGCGGGATCAATATGATTACCGCTTTGTTGGTACTCATCCTGGAACGAACACCAATGATTGGAATTCTGAAGTCTCTGGGTACGACCAACTGGAGCATTCGCAAGGTCTTTCTCTACAATGCCGCCTACCTCATCGGGTTAGGGCTTTTAATCGGGAATGTTCTCGGACTGGGACTCCTCGCTATTCAGTGGAAGTTTCGGGTTTTTAAGTTTCCAAACCCGGAGGAATATTATATGGAATACATTCCCGTATACCTGGAACTACCAACAGTCCTGATTCTCAACGCCGGGGTACTTGCCCTGTGCCTGCTTATGCTGCTGATTCCTTCCTGGATTATCACCCGTATCAGTCCTGCTCGCGCCATCCGTTTTGCCTGATCTTTGCGTTTAATCTCAATGGGCTTTGTATCTTTGCCGTCCATGAAATACGCTGAAAATATACTGGATACCATCGGGGATACCCCCCTGGTAAAAATCAACCGTATTACGTCAGAATTGCCCTGTATGGTGCTCGCTAAATACGAAACGTTTAACCCCGGGAATTCCGTAAAAGATCGAATGGCAGTCCGTATGGTGGCCGATGCTGAGGCCCGGGGGGTGTTAAAACCAGGCGGCACCATCGTGGAGGGTACTTCCGGCAATACAGGGATGGGGTTGGCCCTGGCGGCTATTGTTAAGGGGTATCGTATGATTTGTGTCATCAGCGATAAACAGTCCAGGGAAAAAATTGACATCTTAAAGGCGGTAGGCTGTGAGGTGCATGTATGCCCTACAGATGTCGCCCCGGAAGATCCGCGAAGTTATTACTCCACGGCACGTCGGCTCGCTGAGGAGATTCCGGGCGCGTGGTACGTGAATCAGTACGACAACCCGGCCAATACCCTGGCGCATTACGAGAGTACCGGACCTGAAATTTGGGAGCAAACAGGGGGTAAAGTCACCCATTTTGTGGTGGGTGTGGGAACCGGGGGAACCATTTCCGGGGTAGGGTCCTACCTTAAATCCATGAATCCCGAGGTTAAGGTGTGGGGAGTGGACACCTATGGTTCGGTCTTTAAGAAGTATCACGAAACCGGTATTTTCGATGAGAATGAGATCTATCCATATATCACGGAAGGGATTGGGGAAGATATCCTTCCGGCCAATGTGAACTTTGACATTATCGATGGGTTTACCAAGGTGACGGACAAAGATGCTGCTGTTTATACCCGAAGGTTGGCACTCGAGGAGGGGATGTTTTTAGGAAACTCAGCCGGGGCCGCGATTTGTGGTGTCCTCCAGCTGAAGGACCACTTTAGCCCTGAGGATGTCGTTGTGGTGCTTTTTCACGATCACGGGAGCCGGTATGTGGGTAAAATATACAACGATGACTGGATGCGGGAACAGGGATTTCTGGAACCCGATCCGGCTTCTGAAGCCCATAAAAAGAGCTAGTCTGGAAGATCTGTAACAAAGATCTTCGCGCTTCGTCTTTACTAAAAGGAAAAACCTGAAAAAGGCTTAGTTGAGATTCGTTCCGCTAAAAGATCGAAAAGTGGTATTTTTACTTCAGACATCTTAAAAATGTTAAATATTTCTTAATATTTTTTTGACTTTTTTGTATCTTTAACCTAACTCGAACGGTAATGTTCAAGGAATTTGTGGAACGTGTGGGCTGGATGAATGTCGTCCTGCTCGTAGTGGTGTTATCAATAATTGTAGTTTCTGAATTGCGTTTTCTCCAGGGAGAGAAACTTGAAGCCATATTTATAGGTCTTTGGGCCCCTACCATCCTCGGCTTTATGAACTATCTGAAATATAAGAAGTAGCGTGGATTTCGTATTGATTTACTCCATTTTTGTAGGGGCAATCTTCCTGATGTGGCTCTTTTTCATCATCCGGATGTACTATAAGCTCCGGAACAAATAGCCTTATAGTAACCTTCCGGTTTCGATATACCGGTGAATATTCATACGCTTTATTTCCCTCGCCCTTTCCGGATGTTTCAGCAGATAGGAGTTGATGATTTGATCGGTCTCCGGGTAGGCTTTTTGAGGGGTCAAAAAGGGTTCCAGATCCTCAAAGCTACTTACCTCGCTCATTTTCGGCACAAAGCCGTATCCTCTGTACATACCACCGGCGATCCAAACCAGTGCTTCCTCCTCACCATGACGTCCTTTTTCACGAATCAGGATATTTTCCGGGTGTTGTTCAAATGTCCGTAGCGCACCCTCAATTCGTTGGTTGTATGCCTCCGGCGTTTCACTTCCCCTGCAGACCCCTGCGCATTGCGGGACTCGGAAATGGTTACACTGAGATACCCCGTCC
>NZ_JBAVZJ010000114.1:0-3123 GCF_049588695.1 Robiginitalea sp. | reverse complement strand
TGGAAAGGTTAAAAAAATCGGTATCCGCGCCTGTAACATCTCCACCTATGACGGGGCTGAGGTTGTGGTGCCCAACAACAACCTCATATCCAACGACCTCATCAACTGGACACTTTCCGATAGCATTAAACGCGTTGAAGTGCTTATTGGCGTAGCCTATGGCACAGATCCGAATCTGGTCTTAAAGGTCCTGAAAAACTGTGCGGTAAAGTTTGATTACGTCCTCACAGATCCGGAACCATCTGTGTTTTTTACAGGCTTTGGAGAGAGTTCGCTCAATTTTCGCCTCCTCTTCTGGGTCCCTTTCGAAATAGGTCTTAGGGCCAAAAGCGATGTATGTGTTGAAATTTTCAACCAGTTTAAAACTGAGAATATCAAGATTCCGTTTCCACAACGGGATGTTCATATTAAAAACGTATCCGGATCCTCCAGCCAGGGTCTGACAGGCCCCTTAGAAGAGGAGAAGTCGTAATTCGGGGCGTGACCTGAGTCATTTCCCGTAAAGTCAGTCCGGGTTACATTTATAGTTCCAATCCCGGAGGGTATGCAAAACGTATTTAAAGAATTCAACATTGCCGACTGGTTTTCCTTCTACAGGATCCTGGCAGTACCTGTGTTGATCTTTTTCTTAGCACTGGGTATGCGGGAATTGTTTGCCGTATTCCTGCTTATAAGCTATTCCACCGACGCCATTGACGGTTTTCTGGCCCGAAAACTTAAGATCAGTAGCGCGAGGGGGTCACAACTGGATTCCATTGGAGACCAGCTTACCCTGCTGGCAGGTTTGGCAGGGCTCCTTGTTTTTGAAACCGAATTTATCCGTGCAAACCTCCTGATCATAATCCTTGCCTTTATCCCCTATCTCGTTCAATTGGCAATGGCATTCAAAAAATACGGCAAGGCCACGGCTTTCCACACCTACCTTGCCAAAGCTTCGGCCATCCTGCAGGCCACTTTCATTTTATGGGCATTATTTTTCGGGCCCGTCTATTGGCTCTTTTATTTTATGATCGCCATAGGTATTCTGGAGACCCTCGAAGAGATCAGCCTGATAATAATCCACGACGAATGGGTGTCAGATGTCAAAAGTATTTTCTGCTTACCTAAAAAATCTGCGGACGAAGATTCCGGTGCGGAAGAGGCCCCTGAACCCGCGCCTTCGGAAGACCCTTAGGAGCATTCCCGGTTAACATTAACCTCCTGTACATACTTAGGTAAAATTCCTGAATGAAGTACGGAGTGGCCCCCTATCTCCCGCGGTTGCGTTGCCTGACGACAAAATACCCAATACCCAAAATAGCCAGAGCCGTAAGTACCCCATAGATAAACGAGGTACGACCATTGCCGGGCATATCTTCTGAATCCCCGGATTCCGTGGCAACAGTTTCCCCGGCGGCAGTCTCCCCGGAATCGCTGTGTGCATTGCTGTGCCCCTCTCCTATCTCAAAAGACAGGGTTGCCCAGTTCGATTCATGGGTAAGGCTTGCTTCTTCGGAAGGAACCATGTGAATCGTGCGCAGATACCATATGCCTTTAGCCGGTAGAAATACCTTTGCAATACCCTCTGCATCCGTACGCAGTTGGGTTCCCCCGGTATGGGTGTGGTCATCGGCGGAGGAGTCTGTATGCTCATGTTCATGTTCCCCTCCGTCTGCATGGCTATGATCGGAAGTACTCTCAGAACCATCCGCATCCAAACCGACATAGACCAGCTGATCGGCCAGGGGCTCCCCCTGGAACAGCAAGCGGACTGAAAGGGTATGTCCCGGATGCAGGTCATACGGATTCTCCATGGGTACGAATTCGATGGGATACCCCAAAACCGTACTCCAGTCGTCTGATGTTTTATCCCCTACCTGAAAAATCGTCTTGACGTGTTTGGAATACTTCTCCACGGCGGGCTGATCCATGGCCTGGTTCTCCCGTCTCCATTCCAGCATATCCAAAACACCATCGTGCTCCAGGTAACTATTGAAATCGGCACCGCTCATTTCTATATTTCGCGGGCCTGTAGAAACCCCGGCCACCCAGGTTCCTGCGCCCCCGGTAGTGAAGTTCAGAATCGTAATACTATCTTTTTCACTCCATTGGGAATCATCTACAGCCATACGCTCTCCATTCCCGACCAGGCTTACATCTAGCATCCGGTCGCGGGTAATGATATTTTCGCTTTTTTCAAACGTACCGTTAAAGAGTTGTATGGCTGCCCGGGTATTGGGCTCCAGAAAATAGGAGTCCAGCTTCAGGTACATGTCATGGCTGGAAAAGAGCAACAGGGCCCCGATCAAAAGCAATCTCTTTTTCATGGAATTGGAGTTTTAAGAATCCGGACTGTCTTGCTCAGTCCGGACTGAAACACATGGTATCAAATATCGAAAAACGGCACCGAATAGAAAACAGGCGAAACGATAAGAAATCCAGAGTTTTCTAATCAGAGTTTTCCCTTCGCGCGCGCCGGATTAACAACAACCGCTTTTGGGATCGCAATCCGATGCCTCCTGGACGTCAGAGAGACTGGCCAGGACCTTTTTGGTTTTAGACCCTGGTTTTTGAGCAAATACAGTTATACTGAAAATACCGGTCCCCCCTGTATTAAAAGCTTTTACTTCCTCGGCCGAAAGATATTTCTCAAGTATATCATCGGGAATAGCGATAGGCTTTTCCTTTTGAATTTTCAGGTTTGAGAAGCCCTTTTCTTCCATCAGGCTGAGGTATTCAGATTTTTGAATAGCCCCTGCTACGCAGCCTGCGTACATTTCGGCATCCTCCTTTAAAGCTTCCGGTAAATCCCCGACCAAAACAATATCGGAAATACTAAAGTGCCCCCCGGGTTTTAAAACCCTGTAGATTTCCGCGATAACCTTTTTCTTGTTGGGCACCAGGTTAAGTACACAATTGCTGACAATAACATCCGCCACATCGTCGTTCACGGGCATGGCATCGATATCCCCTTCCCTGAATTCGACGTTGTTATACCCCATTTTTTCGGCGTTCAGGCGGGCCTTTTCAATCATAACGGGGGTAAAATCAATCCCGATCACCTTGCCTTCCGCCCCCGTTTCATGCCGGGCTACAAAACAATCGTTACCCGCTCCGGATCCCAGGTCAATGACAGTATCGCCC
>NZ_JBAVZJ010000113.1:0-6339 GCF_049588695.1 Robiginitalea sp. | reverse complement strand
TCCTTCTTGCGAGTTCCCTGGTATCGGGTTTCAGCGTAGACGGTTTCTGGCAGGCTTTACTCTTTTCATTACTGTTGTCCGTCCTGGAGTCGGTTTTGTTTGCCTTCCTGAAGGAAGACTCTAAATAGGAAGTTAAAGATTGACATACAGCCGGTTGAAAACTTGTCCTCTTGGCTAAAATGCCCTACTTTTGCACGGTTTCTTTAATAGCTGATTCATGAATATTACCAAAGAACAGATAGACCCCCTGAATGCCGTTCTCAAAGTAGAACTCTCACGGGAAGACTATCAGGAAAAAGTGGATAACATCCTCAGGGATTACCGTAAAAACGCGAACATTCCGGGCTTCCGCAAAGGCCAGGTCCCTATGGGCCTGATCAAGAAGCAATACGGCAAAGCGGTCCTGGTAGATGAGGTAAACAAATTACTGCAGGACAATTTGAACAATTACCTGACAGAGGAAAAACTGGACGTACTCGGGAATCCGCTGCCCAAGCAACAAGATAACTTCAATTGGGAGGCCGATGACCTCGCTTTTGAATTTGAGTTGGGGCTGGCACCGGACTTTGAGGTATCCTTAAGTCCGAAAAAAGGGATTCCGCATTACAAAATAGTCGCAGACAAAAAAATGATAGACGATCAGGTGGATCGCATTCGGAAGCAATACGGAAAATTGGTGTCGCAAGATATCATCGGGCCTGATAATGAAGTCAGTGGAAACTTCTTTAACGAGGAAGCAGAAATCGATCATAAAACGACCCTGGAGCTCGGTAAAATAAAAAGCAAGAAGGCACTGACTGCCCTCAAGGGAAAAAAGGCAGGGGAAACCGTTGCCTTAAAGACCAAGGGGCTTTTCAAAGAAGATTTCCTATTGCCTGGCAGCCTTGGAATCCCAAGAGAAAAAGCCGAAGATCTGGATATTGAAGTAGATTTCACCATAGCCGAAATCAACAAACGCGAACCCGCCGAACTCACCCAGGATCTGTTCGACAAACTTTTCGGGCCTGATACTGTGCATTCCGAAAAAGAGATGCGAACGAAAATCAAAGAGGACTCTGAGGCACAGTTTCAACAACAATCCGATCAGAAGTTGTTGAACGATGTTACAGAAAAACTGATCGAAACAACAAAATTCGATTTGCCTACCGAATTTCTGCAGAAGTGGATGCAGAATACAGGGGAAAAAGTACTCTCTGAAGAAGAGGCCCGGGATGAGTTCGAGAAGTCTGAAAAAGGCCTGAGATATCAGCTGATAGAAGGAAAACTCATCAAAGAACATGGCTTGGAGCTGAAGTTCGAAGAGCTCAGAGACTTCGCCAAGGGCTTTATAAGGTCCCAAATGGCTCAATACGGACAGTCAGAACCAAAAGAAGAGGATCTGGATGCGATTGCCGCCAGGGTACTGAGTAACCAGGATGAAGTCAAGCGACTATCCGAACAGTTGATGAGTCAGAAGTTGCTGGATCTGTACAAAGAAAAAGCCAACCTGAAAACTAAGGAAGTAACCTATGACGATTTCGTCAAAGAGGTGTACGGATAAGTAGAGAGCGACAATACGTGAAAGCAGCCTTCTGCCTCTGGTGTTGACAAATTGAGTATCTTTACGGTGCCGGATCGCTTTGTTTCGGCACCTTTTTTTTAAAACAAAACCGCTAGTAAGACTACATGGACTACGCTAAGGAATTTAAAAATTTTGCCGTTAAGGACCAGGGAATCAATAGCTTATACCTGGAACCCCTGCTGCAAAGTATGTACCCGGTGGGCATGACCCCAAACATAATTGAAGAGCGACAGCTCAATGCCATTGCCATGGATGTGTTTTCACGGCTTATGATGGACCGTATTATCTTTTTGGGAACCCCGGTAACCGATCAGGTGGCCAATATCATCCAGGCCCAACTCTTGTTTCTGGCCAGTGCGGATTCTGCCAAAGACATTCAGATTTATATCAATTCCCCCGGGGGTAGTGTATATGCCGGCCTGGGAATTTACGACACCATGCAATTCATAAAACCAGATGTGGCGACCATCTGCACAGGTATCGCCGCCTCTATGGCTGCTGTACTACTCTGTGCGGGTCACAAGGGAAAACGCAGTGGGCTCCGCCATTCGCGAGTCATGATCCACCAGCCCATGTCCGGAGCTCAGGGACAGGCCAGCGATATCGAAATTGCAGCGAAAGAGGTGGTCAAGTTAAGGGACGAACTCTACGAAATCATAGGTACGCACACCGGTCAGAGTTTTGATAAAATATACGAAGACAGTGACCGTGACTTCTGGATGAAGGCCAAGGAAGCCCTGGATTACGGAATGATCGACGAAATACTGGAACGCGAATCCGATTGAGTCCGGACTCCCTGATTCCCCCTCAGGTAATGCAATTTTTGTGAGTTCAGACGTTTAATATGATAAGGTCTTAAAGGGATGGCTAAAGAAAACCTGGAATGTTCGTTTTGCGGAAGAAAAAAACCGGAAACCAATCTGCTCATCGCGGGTCTGGATGCCCACATCTGTGACCGGTGTATTGAACAGGCACACGGAATTGTAGCGGAAGAATCCCGTCAGGCCAAAAACGAAGACCTTTTCTCCGAACTCGTCCTTAAAAAACCCATGGAAATCAAAGATTTCCTGGACACCTATATCATCGGACAGGAACGGACCAAAAAAGTTATGTCCGTAGCCGTCTACAACCACTACAAGCGATTGCTCCAACCCGCCTCCAAAGAGGACGATATTGAAATTCAGAAAAGTAATATTGTAATGGTTGGGCAGACGGGTACCGGAAAAACCCTGATGGCCAAAACTATTGCACGAATGCTGAATGTTCCCCTCGCCATAGTAGATGCCACAGTGCTTACAGAAGCCGGATATGTGGGCGAGGATGTCGAGAGCATCCTTACCCGACTGCTCCAGGCCGCTGATTACAACCTGGAAAAGGCAGAAAGGGGAATCGTATTTATCGACGAGATTGATAAAATTGCCCGGAAGAGCGATAACCCGTCCATCACGCGGGATGTTTCCGGAGAGGGCGTACAACAGGGTCTTTTAAAATTGCTCGAAGGCACCGTGGTGAACGTTCCGCCCAAAGGGGGACGAAAGCATCCCGATCAAAAATTCATCGAGGTCAATACCGAGAATATTCTTTTTATTGCCGGAGGTGCTTTTGATGGGATAGAACGGATAATAACCAAACGGCTCAATATGCAGGCCATTGGATATAGTGCCTCAAAGAAAGAGTCTACCCTGGATAAAGAAAATGTGCTGAAATATATTATCCCCAGGGATTTAAAAGAATTCGGTCTCATCCCCGAGATTATTGGTAGGCTCCCCGTACTTACCCATATGGATCCCCTGGATCGAAAAACGCTCCGTGCTATCCTCACCGAACCCAAAAATGCGATTATTAAGCAGTACGAAAAACTCTTTGCTATGGATGGTATCTCCTTTACCATCACCGACCAGGCGCTGGACTACATAGTAGATAAAGCTATCGAGTACAAACTCGGTGCAAGGGGATTGCGCTCATTATGTGAAGCGGTATTTACCGATGCCATGTTTGAACTCCCGAGTACTGAAGTGACTGACTTCAAAGTTTCTAAGCCTTATGCCGAAGAGAAGTTATCATTTGAAACAATGAATAAACTGAAAGCAGTTTCTTAAAGTCCCTGGTACTGCTTTCTAAGGGATTCTTCCAGAAGGTCCTGACACACCTTCTGAATTACTTTTTCATCTGAATACATTTCACGCCCAAACCGCGGTACGACCTCCATGGTCGTTCCGGAATGGGCCGCCCATTTCGCAGATGGCTTGTTCTCCATATATTCTCCATAGAGAAGCTTCGAAGGACAATCCAATCCGTCTGTTTCCCGGTGAAGGTTCATCGGGGAAATAGCATAAAGGGATTTCGCGGGGAGCCCGTCTTTGATTGCGTTCCATACCACGGTACCTCCGGCGCAAAATGTGAGGTAATGGGCAGGTTGTTCTTCTTTTGACAACAGGCTCTTAACTGCACGTTTTAAACCCCCATCCTTAAAGGAGGCGGTTAAGGTCCGGGCTGTTGGGTGGGATAGATCCAAATCTGCCAGCTGTGAAGTATCGTAATAGGTAATATCAAAATACTGTTGAAGATATCCCAGGTAAGAAGTAATCCAAAGTCCCTTTCTGGGACCCCATAAATCAGATAAAATAACAAGTCTTTCAGCCATAGGTCAAAAACATTTACGAGGGGAAGTAGGTTAACAAGCCCTCACAAGTTGCTTTGATTTGGAAGAAGGATAACCGCAATTTGGTCAAGGCGGGTAAAAAAATCGATATAGGGAAGAATTGGGCCCGTATTGTGACCCTTGAAGCAATTATCGGATCACCCGGAAATCGTTAAAAACCGGGCCTTACCCGATGAACTACCCGGGCACCCCAGAGGTTTTCCGGGCGTTGGAAGCTAAAAGTTCCTCTAACAGGTCCCTCTGGTTGGAGAGTCTGGGGACTTTGTGCTGACCCCCGAGTTTTCCCCTGGATTTTAACCAATCGTAAAAGAGGTTTGGATGTGCCCTGTGAATTTTCGGGGCATTGAGGGTCATGTCTTTGTAGCGCTTCGCCTCGTAATCCGAATTCAGGGATTTCAGGGCCTCATCCAGGCAAGATCCAAAATAGTCAAGATCCTCCGGGGATTTCCGGAATTCAATCAGCCATTCGTGGGCACCTTGTTTCTTGCCATCCATAAAAACAGGAGCCACAGTATACTCCGCAATGGAAGCCCCGGTCTGTTTACATGCCCGCTGTAAGGCCACCTCCGTATTTTCAATAACGAGTTCCTCCCCGAATACATTAATGTGGTGCTTGGTCCGGCCGGTAACCCGGATCCGGTAGGGATCCGTACTGGTAAAACGAACCGTATCCCCTATCTGATATCGCCATAGTCCCGCGTTGGTTGTAATGACAATGGCATAATTGACCCCCGTTTCAACTTCCCAAAGCGGTAAGACCTTTTGTTGTGGAGTCCCGTAACTGTCCATCGGGATAAACTCATAAAATATCCCGTAATCGAGCATCAACAACAGATCCTGACTGTTGTTCTGGTCCTGAATGGCAAAAAACCCTTCAGAAGCATTATAAATTTCGTAGTATTTAAAAGTCCCCCCGGGAAGCAGGCGATTGTACTGTTCCCGATACGGATTAAAATTCACTCCTCCGTGAAAATAGACTTCCAGATGCTGCCAAACCTCCTGGAGATCTTCCTTGCCCGTTTTCTCCAATACCCCGTTCAGGAGCACGAGCATCCAGGAAGGAACCCCTGCCAGGCTGGTGACATTCTCGCGGATACTTTCCTCAATAATGGCCTGCATTTTCTCTTCCCATTCGCTCATCAGGGAAACCCGGTTACTCGGGGTACTGCTCAACTCGGCCCAGAACGGCATATTATCGATAAGGATAGCTGAAAGGTCTCCAAAGAAAGTACCATTATCCTCATAGAGCTCCTTGCTACCCCCCAGTCGCAGACTTTTCCCCTTGAAAAGTTGAGAATCCGGATTGTTGTTCAAATAGAGACATAACAAATCCTTCCCAGACTTATAATGGCAATCTTCCAATGCTTCCGTACTTACAGGAATGAACTTACTTTTTGCATTGGTAGTCCCACTGCTTTTGGCAAACCATCGGATTTCGGTGGGCCAGAATAAATTCTGCTCGCCTTTTCGGGAGCGTTCGATCAGGGGTTCAAATTCCTCATATGTAACAAGGGGAACCCTGGAGGCAAAAGTTTCATAAGTGGTAATATCTTCAAACCCGTATTTCTGCCCCAATACGGTTTCATCCGCAAACTCAAGGAGTTGCTCCAGAACTTCCTGTTGTACCTCCTGGGGATATTTTAGGAATAGCTCTATCTGGTGGTATCGCTTTTTGAGCAGCCAGGAAGCGATGGAGTTAAAAAGCGGGATGGGCATTTTTGGTATCTTTACAATCTACCTTACAAGGTGGTTAAAGATACCATTAAATCCTTTTTCCAAAAACACATCAGCATGCAATACGAAGGGGTTCTGCGAAAAATGCAAACAGAATTTGAGAATCCAATAGCTTATTACCTCGTCTTTCCTGACGATTTTATCCATATGAATCTTTTGCTGGATCGCTCCCTGTCCATTCGTTTTTTAAAATACGAGTGTCTGGGGTGTGGAGGCGATCTCCCCATTTTTCGTCAGGGGTATTGTAAGAATTGCTTTTTTGAACAACCACAGGCCGGGGAGTGGATTATGCACCCGGAACGCAGCAAAGCGCATCTCGGCGAAGAGGATCGGGATCTGGACTACGAAAAGAAGGTGCAGTTACAACCGCATATTGTCTATC
>NZ_JBAVZJ010000112.1:0-2996 GCF_049588695.1 Robiginitalea sp. | reverse complement strand
AATGAAGAATTTAAAAACGGCTCTTCCCTATACGATGCGGCTACGGCAGCCGCCAAATCCAGGTTCCGCCCCATCCTGATGACTGCCTTTTCATTTATCCTGGGTGTATTTCCCCTGGTGGTCGCTTCCGGAACGGGCGCAGAAGCGCGAAAAGTAATGGGTATGGCCCTTTTGGGCGGAATGACTGTGGCCACCTTCCTGGGGGTCCTGTTCTACCCCATGCTGTTCCTGCTCATTGGGAAACTGGCGGGATACGAAAAGAAACGCGATGCTGAACTCGCCAAAACTGCAGAAGCCTGATGAAACGAATCCTCCTTATACTCTTCGTCGCGCTGCTCTTGCAAAACTGTAAGATTGGGAAGAATTACCGGGGTACGGATCTCGTCCAGCCCGACAAATACGCCCAACAGGTCCCCGGCTTACAGGTGGAATACGACAGCATAAACACCGATTCCCTGGAATTGAGTACGGCAGACCTGAAATGGTGGAACCTCTATGACGACCCCGTCCTGGACAGCCTTATCCGGGCCGCTATGGAAAATAACCGGGACGTACTCATCGCAGCTGAAAATGTATTGCAGGGAAGGCTCGCGTTAAAGAACCAGAACGCCGAAATGCTTCCCAAGGTAGATGTAACCGGGCAAGTCCAACGCGGGAATTTTTTACTCAACCAGGTGGGTTCTACCCAGAACCTCGTCCTTGGAGCGGCCTCCGCCAATTGGGAATTGGATCTTTGGGGAAAACTCAGACGCCTTTCAGAAGCCGCCAGGGCAGACCTTGTCACCTCAGAATACGGTTACAGGGGGGTGATGATTTCGTTAATCAGCGAGGTAGCCACCACCTACTTTTCCCTGCTTCGGGCCAAATCCCAGTATGAAATTTCCATGCGCAATGCGACTGCCCGGGATAGTATGCTTCAACTGATTCAGGCGCGCTACGACAAGGGGATCGTCCCCATTATCGACGTGAATCAGGCCACCATCCAATACACCATAGCAGCCGGGGCCATTCCCCAATATGAACTTCAGATCGTACAACTGCAAAATACCCTGAGTATCCTGTTGGGTCAGAACCCTGGGAGTGTCGCTACAGGCAAGCCACTGAACGCCCAGAATTACAACATCGAATTACCCCTGGCCCGACCGGTAGACCTGCTTGCGAGAAGGCCCGATGTCATTGCAGCAGAATATCAACTGATTGCACAAAATGCCCTGGTAGGGGCCGCCAAAGGGAATCGGTTACCTTCGTTAAACGCCTCTGCCCTGATCGGGATTACCGCAGATAGTTTTGGCAATCTGAGTTTTAACAATCCCCTCTGGACGCTTTCCGGACAATTGGCTGGGCCTCTCTTTTATTGGGGCCAGCTCAAACGGCAGGTCGATATTGAGGATAGCCGCAGCTATCAAGCCCTTTATTCGTATCAAAACACGGTCTTCTTTGCCCTAAAAGAGGTGGAAGACATCCTTGCCGAAATCCGAACGACCCAGGATGAAATAAATATCGCCGAGCAGCGCCGTTCTGCCGCACTTCAAGCCCAAACGCTCTCGCGGGAACGCTATAATATGGGGGTGACCAGTTACCTAGAATTCCTGGAACAACAGCGACAGGCCTTCGATGCGGAATTATTACTGGAGGGATTACGGGCCAACCTGCTGTCATCCTACGTCAGGCTCTATAAAGCCCTCGGGGGCGGATGGCTGACCGAGGAGGAGGAAGCCCAGATCAAAGAAGCCAACGCAGAAAAGGCTGCACAGGAGAAAGGGTAAAGACCTTCCCGGGAGCAGGCCTTACGTATAAACATAGAACTCAGTTTGTGAAATTCCCCAGCTATCCTTGCCTAATCTTTTTACTATCTATGATCTCAGTTCCGGGATTCAGTCAGGACACCCCCCTTCGGATAGGGATCGCAGGACTGACCCATACCCATGTCCACCAGATTTTCAACAGTGCCAAGGAGGGTGATATTGAGATTGTGGGTATTGCTGAAGCCAATTCAGATCTGGCCCAACGCTATATCGACCTCTACGGTTTTGACATGGAGCGGGTGTATCCGACCCTGGATGAACTTATCAATGCCCAGAAACCAGAGGCTGTTGCCGCCTTTGGCGCTATTGACGAACACCTGGGGATTGTAGAGACCTGTGCTCCTGCCGGAATCCACGTCATGGTGGAAAAGCCCCTGGCGGTTTCCGCAGCCCATGCCGATCGAATGGCAAGTCTCGCCCGAGAGCACGGAATTTATTTACTGACCAATTACGAGACTACCTGGTATCCTACCACACATCACGCCTTCGCCTGGGTCCAGGGGATAGGTGATGTCCGGAAAGTGGTCATCCGGGATGGCCACCGGGGCCCGGAGCAAATAGGGGTCGATCCGGAATTCCTCGAATGGCTGATCGATCCGGTACGTAACGGTGGAGGCGCCCTCATGGATTTCGGATGTTACGGTGCCAACCTGATGACGCGTTTGATGGATGGGGAGAAACCTGTTGCTGTTACTGCCATTACCCAACAATTGCAACCAGAAAGCAATCCTAAAGTCGAAGATGAGGCCCTGATCATCCTGGAATATCCGAAGGCCAATGCAGTCATCCATGCCTCCTGGAACTGGCCTATCGGGCGGAAGGACATGGAAATCTACGGCCTGGAGGGGGCGCTATTTGCCGATAACCGAAGTCAACTACGCCTTAGAATGGCTGAAGGATATGATGGCTTTGAGGAAACGGTTTTAGAGCTGGAACCCCGGCCGGCACCATATCACGATCCTTTTTCGTATTTCAGGGCTGTGATACGCGGTGAGATCGCTCCTGAAACCTTTGACCTGTCCTCCCTCGAAAACAACCTGATAGTTATGGAAATTTTGGAAGCTGCCAAGCAGAGCGCCCTGGATGGGAGACGAGTGGTATTATCCAAAGGTTCGGATTGACCTGGTTTTAAAATTCCTTAAACACTCTGGAGCGCTGAGACATATGTGGACGCCATGACACCTGTAATCC
>NZ_JBAVZJ010000111.1:0-3241 GCF_049588695.1 Robiginitalea sp. | reverse complement strand
GGGTGAAGATGGAGAAAATCTGTCGTACCATTTATGGAGCCGAGAATGTTATCTTATCTAATAAGGCCAGCAGGCAACTCAGAAGATTTGAATCCCTGGGTTATGGAAACCTTCCTGTTTGTATGGCGAAAACCCAAAAGAGCCTGAGTGACGACGAGAAAAAACTCGGGCGGCCTGAAAATTTTGATATTAATATACGGGAATTCGAAATTGCAGCGGGGGCGGGGTTTATCGTCCCGATCGCCGGAAACATTCTCAGGATGCCCGGTCTTCCTTCCAGCCCTGCCTCTGAGCGAATTTCTATTGACAAAGAAGGGAATATTTCGGGATTGTTTTAAATGGGTTTGAATTCGGAAAAGGGAACTTAAAGAAGTGGGTTATTCACCCTCCCCTTCTCCATACAACCGGGTAATGACCAGCACATGTGGAAAGGTGATTGCAGCCAGGAAAGAAAAAAATAGCGGTAAGTACCCATAATCACTGTCCTTTAAAACCAGGAAGGCCACTGCGAGCGTAACCAGGGCACCCACCCAGTAAACCGCGGACGACTTGACGTATTTCAAACCACTCTTCAAACTGATCGTCCCATATAGCAACCGGAGCTGGTCTGCAAGGGAGGGAATCGAATGCCACACAACAAAGTAGATTGCAAAGGCCCACAAGAGGGATGCCGTATTAAAAACGAGGAAGAACAGCCCGAGTAAAAAGAATTCCCGCAGTGCATACCGCACCAATTGGCTTCTGTAAAAATTTGTGCCGAGGATAACCAGAAAGAGTCCCAGGCTCACTAAAAGAACACGGCCGAACCACACTGTCGGTATCGATACGCCTGTAATTCCCAGGATAACCTCAGTTACTTCCCCCCCATGTGCGTAGAAAAGCAGGAATAGCACGACGAGGCCGTATGAAAAAAAAAGGAGTTTTTGAAGCGGGGGATACTTTCCCTGTCTCTTGATCCAGTGCTGCTCCCCAAAATGATAGGCACTAAAAGAAATAAACATAAAAAGTGCCAGCATGGGCATAAAATAGAACAGCAGGGCACTGACAAGAACAAAACCCACGTAAGCTAAAAGCATTTTCCACCCGGATTTGCCCTTGCTATTCGGCAAACCATTCCTCCTGAGTATTTCCAGGTCATTGGCCCCGTGGAGTATTCCAAAAGAAAAAATAAGCGTGAAGGCGAGGGTTTCCTCAACAGACTCCCCAAAAAAGATGGCCAGCCACAGAAAAAAGAAGGTCGCGACCATCATGGCGTTTCTTAATTCCACAGATTTCCACTCTTCTTTTTTCATAATGTTTAATTTTTTATGATTTTATTTAAACAATTATGTTTAATTTTTTAATATTTTCGCTAGACAAAACTACTAAAACTAATTGTTATGATGAGTCTTTTTTCAAATTTTTCGCTTGTAGCCAAGATGGCGACAGACGATTACGTAGGTTTTACCTTTTTTGTCGGGTGTATGGCCATGATGGCAGCCTCGGCCTTTTTCTTTTTGTCAATGAATTCATTCGACAAGAAGTGGAGGACTTCCATCCTGGTTTCCGGACTTATTACATTTATTGCCGCCGTTCATTACTGGTACATGCGGGATTACTGGGCCGTAAATATGGAGTCCCCAACCTTTTTCCGGTATGTAGACTGGGTCCTTACCGTTCCTTTGATGTGTGTGGAGTTCTTCCTCATCCTGAGGGTAGCGGGCGCTAAAAAATCCCTGATGTGGAACCTGATTTTCCTCTCGGTGGTTATGCTGGTTACCGGATACTTTGGGGAAGCCGTGTACCGCGACCAGGCCTGGTTATGGGGGCTGATTTCAGGTATCGCTTATTTCGCCATCGTTTACATTATTTGGTTTGGCTCGGCTAAAAAGTTGGCCGAGAATGCCGGCGGTGCAGTCCTGAGTGCCCACAAAACCTTATGTTGGTTTGTCCTCGTGGGATGGGCCATCTACCCACTTGGATATATGGCAGGTACCCCCGGGTGGTATGAAGGCTGGTTCTCAGGCCTGAATATGGATGTGATATACAATATCGGAGATGCGGTCAACAAAATTGGCTTCGGTCTGGTAGTATATAATCTGGCCGTCTCTGCCTCCGGGCACAACAGCGAAAAAGCGTAATTACTTTTCGGATGATTGATGGAAAAAGGGCTTCCTGTAATGGGAAGCCTTTTTTTGTTCGATATCTTCTGTGCGATATCTACTAATTTTGCTCCAAAAATTCGGACAGTAAATAAGCAGGGATAGAGCGGGAATCGCTCAAATGCCTCAAATCTAGTATTTTTGAACAGGCACCACCGCACCCGACTATATCCGGGTGGAGGTTTTTCATAAAAAGGAAATGTTTATTTATCTGCGTCACCTGCGTCAAAGGCTCATAAAGAGCAATTCCATTTTGAAGTATTTCCTCTATGGATTGGGGGAGTTAGTGTTGATCGTAATGGGGATCCTTCTCGCCCTTTATGTGGACAACTGGAACGACCACCGTCTGGAAAAGAAAAGGGAGCAGTTCTATCTGACTGAACTCCGTGCAGAATTCGAAGGGAGCCGCATAAAATTGGAGAATCTGATAAGCGCCAACCGTGCGACTTATAAAAAAGCCGGAGAAATCGCCAATGTCATGGCCTTTGGGGGAAAGGATTTAAATGAAATCGAATTTTCGGGCTTATTATTCCATTCCTTTTCCGATGAAATGACCTATAACCCCAACAATTCCGTCCTGCAGGAAATGCTCAACTCCGGCCGTCTGGAGTATTTGTCAGATCCGAACCTTCGCGGCCATCTGACCACCTGGTCTTCGAGGCTTGAACAAATTCGCCAACAAGAGCAAAACCTCAGAGACCAGCGGTCCGAAGTGATGGAACTCACCCTGAGGGAAGGAGGCGACATCCGAGCGATCCTGGAAAACACTGGTATACTCACCGGAGAAATGGGTTTAGAGCCGAGCCCTGAAAAAGGAAGTAACATGGATTTATTGCAATCCCGCAGTCTGGAAAACCACCTCTTGATTTTTATTCTGACAGCGCAGCTTACCGAAAAAAATCATTACCAACCCCTGTATGAGGAAATCGAGATTATTCTCGAGCTTATCGATAAAAGTCTGGCAGATTAAGCATTACATCCGCTGAGGCACATCAATTCCCAGCAGGGCCGTAGCATCCCGGATGACGGAACCGACCTTTTCAGTTAGTTGTACCCGAAATCGTTTCTTAACCTCATCCGGTTCTCCCAGAATAGAGACC
>NZ_JBAVZJ010000110.1:0-3434 GCF_049588695.1 Robiginitalea sp. | reverse complement strand
CCAACGGCCCTGTATGGGTTTGTGCTCCTTATGGCAAGCCTTGCTTGGAATATCCTCTTATTTGCCCTGCGAAAAAACCACTCGCAGGATACGTTGGTTCATCAGGCATATATGGCCACCCGCAAATCGTTGCTGTCCCCAATCCTTTATGCAATGGCAACGATATTGAGTTTCTTCCATCCCTTGGTTGCCGTCGCTATTTACCTGCTGGTAGCAATACTTTGGTTTATCCCCAGTAAAAAAGTGGAAACTACTGCGGTTTGAATTAAGAACGGTCAGACATTAAGCTTAGCGGATATTTTCATTATTTGCTTCGGGATATATCTTCATTAAAATCCAGTGCCTTTTGTATCCAGAAGTCCAGGTCCTCTTCAGCGTCAAAACCTGCTGAGTCGATGAACAGGAATCCGCGCATCACCTTTCCGGTGAAGTTCATTTCCCGGCTTCCTTTCATAAATATCAGGGCGTCGTGCTTAGCTTTTCCAACCCTTACCATCAAGCGATCGGAGCCTGTTTCCTTGTCGATATCCAACCCGAGACACATTTTATCATTAACCATAAAAATAAGACCTCCCATCATTTTCTTTTCATCGGTAAGATTAGCCCTGGATAGTCTTTGACGAATTCGCTCTGCCTGATGTTCGCTAAAAGCCATAGTTTTATTTCTTGTTCATTTTTAATATTTGGTAAATTAATAAAAGGGATAGAAGTGAGAAACTTCCAAAAGCAATATCGGTATTCAGAAATATCACAACGAAGGAGTGCTATTCTGGCGATTTTCATTTATGCTGTTTTATTTCTGGTCCACATACCATAGAAAAGGAATTAGGGCCTATTTGTAAGAATGAAAAGCTACCCTGTTTCCTTCGGAATCAATGAATTGGGCCATAAAACCATTGGGGCCTAATGACGTTTTTGGAAGAACTACCTTTCCACCTGCCTCCTTCACTCGAGAAAGGGGAATATCGAGATCATCACCACCGTTCAGGTAAATCAACGAACCCTTGTCTGAGGGTTCATAACCCTGACCATGGGCCAGGCCGCCACCAATTCCATTTTCCCAGTCTGCGGGAAAGAAAGCCATTTTCATGCCCTCCATGGATTAGGTTTCCATGGTGGTGTCAAGCACCGTTTCATAAAACGTTTTTGCTCTGTCGAAGTCTTTTACAGGAATATCAAACCAGTTAATTGCATTTTTCATAGTTGTAATGTTTACATGTTAATTGTTAGAATATTTTTTTAATAATTGGAAAGAAACTGACAGCAGTATTCCAATTAGGCCAAATTGAATGACTCCCACAGTTGCTTCCACCAAAATCCATGAACTAATGGAAGGGACCTTATATTTAGCCGGTTCCACAAGCGCCGGATAGCTTACAAAAAAGGCGCTCAGAATAAGGCCATATGCCAGTCCTTTTGTCCAGGTGAATTCATTTTTGCTGTAAATCAGAAAAAGATATGATACAACTATGCCTTGCATAATCATTGTCAGAAACCCCAGGATAAATATGGGTTCTGCGCGCATGAACGAAATAGTAGAATAGTGGTCAGCATTAATTGCGAAATGAGAAATGGATTGCGCGGCAAACGAGACGACAATGAAAACCAGCGTTCCCGTAATTATATTTTTCATTTAGAAGAATTTTAAATTGTAAATTCAAAGTTAAACATTTTAACTTGTATTTTACAAGTTGTTTTTGAAATATTATCTTTGTGGAATGGAATATCGATCTCATTGTCCCATCAATTATGCGCTTGAACATATAGGAGATAAGTGGTCCTTATTGATTATCAGGGACTTAATGTTTAAGGACAAGCGCCATTATAATGAGTTTTTAGAAGGAGGGGAAAAGGTTTCCACCAGCGTGCTGGGCACACGTCTTCGACAACTCGAGGCGGTTGGACTTATAACTAGGGGCGAAGATGATGTGAAGAAGTCCAGAATTAAATACAGCCTTACCCAAAAGGGTATAGATCTGCTGCCATTTATGGTAGAGGTGATCTTATGGAGTGGAACGTATGACCAGGAGACGGAGGCCGGGGATGATTTTCTGCATAAGGCAAAAAATAATCGGGAAGCACTTTTACGCTCTTTTAGGGAAAAACTTCATAAAGCGCATTTGGAAGCTTAGTTATTTGCAATCAAAGAAAAGGAGGCGAATTAACACCCCCATCCCTATTAGTTCTTAACATTCCTGGTTTGATCCATTTATCACTCAATCCGGGAGGAAATTTTTGAAATCCTTCACCCTGGGTTTCCTTTTCGAATGATCCAGATCAAAACCATCTGCTGTTAGCAATTCAGCCTGTAATTCCAAATCTGAGGCAATCAATTCTCCTTTTCCATTTAGCACATGATAAGCGCCTGAGCTTTTCTCTTCCATCATATTTCTTAGCATCTTCAAACATGTTTTTGGGCATGTCGTTGTTACGCCAAATTGTTCCGCGATGGATTCCCTTATTACAGGTATCGTGATCAATTTTCCTTCTGGGATATTTTGCAATTCCTTCATAACTGTTGCTTGAGAGGGCAATACCATTTTACCTTTGCCCAGATACTTCTCGAGCCCGACTGGAATTTTCTGTACTTTATCCTTTATTAGTACTTTCATGATTTTCAGTTTAGTTAATTCCAAATTCTTTTCTGAACTCCTGTGCGTCATAATGCACTTTTACGGACTGGATTTTGCCATCCCTGATTTCATAAAATTCCGCCATATCAAGTATAATTTCATTTCCACCAGGAGTGGCTACTTTGATTTCTACCTCAGTAACAACCAGATCTTCGTTGGCCACATGTCTTTTTAATTCAGCACCTCTGACCATTTGAAAGAAGTCTTCTGTGGTCTTAACATACGCTGCCTTACCGATTGCTCTTGCTGCTGGCCCGGTGAATGTTACATCCTCAGCTAAAAGATTTTTCCAGTTGTCATTTTGCTTTTGCATGGATTGCATATACGCCCCCCATACTTGTTCTGCTTTGTTCATTACAATTAATTTAAATAGTTAGTTACTGGCCCATTTATGAGGGCTTCTATTACTTATACAATTGAGCACAGGTTTTTGAACGGGATTATTGAAATTATTTTCCGGAAGTTGCTTTTTCTACCCAGGAAGGAATGTTTTCAAGAAAAAAAGAATGCAGTTCACTTGACCCTTGCAGTGGATCTGTATCTCTGACTAATTGCATTCGAAGGTTTAATAATTCGTCCTGATCTTTTGTGGATGATAGTTTTAATTCCTGTGCTTTAATATGGGCATCTTGATCCGGATTGAAGATTCCGTTTAGGGCCGTACATTGATTACAGATTCCGTTTTTGTTGATAAGCGCGCATCGGTTATCGAAAATCCGTTTCATGTTCCTCCTTGCATCTGCAATAGCGTGTTTCACTTTGCCTTCACTAAGACCTGTAATCTTGATAATTTCATCCTGT
>NZ_JBAVZJ010000109.1:0-11026 GCF_049588695.1 Robiginitalea sp. | reverse complement strand
TTAAGAGGGCCTTCTTCAGTGACTCCTGATCATATTCACCCCTCCCTATAGCCACCAGGGCCGCCACCATTAAACGCACCTGGTTGCGGCCAAAACCGGGGCCAGTTACATCCAGGCAATACGTTTTTTCTGGAAAAAAACTGGCAGATAGCTCCTCATTCCTGTACAACTCGCATCGGGTTATGGTCCGCTCCAGGCGTGAAGATGGACCGGGTTGAACGATAAAGCTCTGAAAATTATGTGTTCCCTCGAATACTGAAGCCGCCTTTTTCATCCGCTCGATATCGAGTGATCCCGAAAAATAGCCCAGAAAAGGGGCGCAAAAAGGATGTGGTTTAGTTCCGAAACTGAAATAGTATCTATAGGTTTTGGACTTACTGTCACGAATTGCATTGAAGTCTTTAGAAACCGATGTTACAGTTTTCAGCTTAAGGTCCGGGGGAAGATTCCTGTTTGTTTCATCCCGAAAAGCGTCGAGATCCGCCAGGGGTACTCCACTTAATATGAGCTGGCATGCAAAGTCTAAAGCTGAAACCCGGGCGTCCGTCCTTCCCGCGCCCAATAACTTAACGGATCTGCCAGGAAGCACGAATTTCATAGTCTTTAACAACATCCCTTCTATAGACTTAGTCTCCGCCTGTTGTTGCCATCCCTGAAACCGAAAGCCCAGGAAACTCAGGCGCAGCAAATAATAGTGCTTTGGTATTTCAGTCATTTTATTAGGGTTACCCTTACAAAGATACTTTCCACTGCTGACTAAAGCAGCATCTGGACTGTTTCACAACACTCAGGACACAATTGACAACATCGCTTACCGTTCATCGAATTCCCTGAAATATACCTGAAGTACTGGCGTTTTTTATACCAAACAAACCCCGGATACCCAGTGAATGTAACCAAAGATATTCAAGTCCAAAAACGCGTTTCCTTCTGGAAGTTCTGCTACTTTGCCAGTTTTACCCTGCTGGCCGTTTTAATCGTTTTTAGTTTTTATGGATTATACAGCAATCGCTTTTATTTCCTGAAAATTGACAACTACATCTTTCCACTGGTCAGTATTTTACACTTTGTTTTCTTATATGTCATGAATTTTAAAATACGGGAGGAAGAATACCCGGATCCTGTAATGCGCAATATCGAATACGGTATGTATGCCGTCCTGTTAATTTACATTTTTAAGGGTCTGGACACCCTGTATATCCTGTTGAGTATAGAACAGTATCAATCTTACCTCATACCCGAGACATTCATGCCAATAGGCCTGCTAATCCTGACCCTCCAATTACTCCTGGTGGGATTTACAATTTTTAGTTTTTATCAAAGAAAAACCCTTATCGGTCCGTATGAATTCGAACAGATCGATCAAAATATGAATTCCTGGCAATAGCCGGTATTCTTGTGTTGTGGCAAGAAAAAGCCCCGGTCTCCACCGGGGCTTTTTTGATTTACCACCGCCTAGAGACCGCTGATGTAGCTGCCGTATAAATCCCGGAACCTAAAACCCTCTGAAATTCGGCTTTTGCTCAGTTTTTCAAAACCTTCAAGTCCCCAGAGCACCATTTCCTCTGCAAAAGGTCGTGACTGCTCTTCGAGATCGGGCATATACTTACTGATAAGGGCCGTAAGTGGCTTAATGCTTTGGAGAACTTCCCGGTAATGGGCATCCGATAGGTCGTCCATAAGATCAATACCTTCTGATTCAAAGAACCAGGCAATCAGGGCATCATAAGGGGTCTCGGCATCTTTGTGCTCCAATTTCTTTATTTCCGGGAAATGAGTTGCGAACACTGTTTTAACGGCTTCTTCTACAAGGATTTGAGCTACATTGTCCGCACCTTCCTGTTCTCCTTCGTAGACCAGTTCAATTTTTCCGGTAATTGCAGGGAGGACCCCCATAAAATCACTGAGCCTGATTACGGTGTTTTTTTCTCCTGTTTTAAGCATACGGCGCTCAGCAGTGCTCAGCAAATTCTCAAAAGCCGTAATACTCATGCGCGCACTTACGCCGCTCTTTCGATCCACGTACTCACTTTTACGGGCTTCAAAAGATATTTGTTCCAACAAATCCCTTGCGAGCTCCGGGATCTGTATCCCCTTTTCCTGGGCGGGTACCCGGGCGGCTTCCTGGGCCGTAATGCGCCGGGCCGTTTCCAGGTCCTGTGGATAATGGGTAAGGATCTGCGATCCGATCCGGTCTTTCAAGGGGGTCACAATACTCCCCCTGTTGGTGTAGTCCTCAGGATTTGCTGTAAATACAAATTGGACATCCAAAGGCAGGCGAACTTTAAATCCGCGAATCTGAACGTCACCCTCCTCCAGAATGTTGAAGAGGGCCACTTGTATACGAGATTGTAAATCCGGGAGTTCATTGATTACAAAAATACAGCGATTGGCACGAGGAATCATCCCGAAATGGATCACCCGGTCGTCGGCATAAGACAACTTGAGGTTTGCTGCCTTGATCGGATCGACATCCCCAATAAGGTCGGCTACCGTTACATCCGGGGTGGCCAATTTTTCATAAAAGCGTTCTGAGCGGTGAACCCAGGCAATTTCTGTATCATCGCCTTTTTCGCGCAGGGTTTCAAGGGCATAACGGGATATGGGTGCATAGGGATCATCGTGAATTTCACTGCCTGCAACTTCGGGAATCCATTCATCCAACAGTTCGACCATCAAGCGCGCGAGTCGGGTTTTTGCCTGTCCCCTCAGACCGAGTAGATTGATATGGTGACGGGAGAGGATAGCCTGCTCCAATTGAGGTATTACCGAGTTCTCATAGCCCCATACCCCTTGAAATGAAGGTGTATCTGCTTTCATTCGGAGAATCAGGTTTTCGCGAAGTTCATCGCGAATAGGCCGGGTTTGATAACCTGATTTTTTCAGGTCACCGAACGTCTTAATTTCAGGTTTTTTTCCTTTTTCGTGGTTCATAGAGTATTTACTGTTTAACCCCTTAATCGTTTTTTTCGGTTCTGCTCGTAATCTTCAAAAATCATTTCGCCCAGTCCCTTCAGGCCGGTGAAAAAAGCTTTGCCTTTATTCGCTTCCGTAAAATGGCGTACGAATTGCATCAAATACGGATCCTGGGCAATCATAAATGTCGTGATGGGGATATGTAACTTCCTCGCCTGACTCGCCATATTGTAGCATTTCTCCACGATATAATCGTCCAATCCCACACTGTTCTTATAATACGTCCCATCGGGCATTCTCAGGCAGGACGGCTTCCCGTCCGTAATCATAAAAATCTGTTTGTTGGTATTCCTTTTGCGCCTGAGCAAATCCATGGCGAGTTGTAAGCCCGCTACTGTATTGGTATGATAAGGACCTACCTTTAGGTACGGTAGTTCTGCCACGGAAATGGGCCAGGCATCGTTTCCAAAAACCAGTATGTCCAGAGTGTCTTTCGGGTATCGGGTTGTGATAAGCTCTGTGAGGGCCATCGCAACCTTTTTGGCGGGCGTAATCCGATCTTCTCCATACAGAATCATACTGTGGCTGATGTCAATCATCAGTACGGTACTCATTTGTGCTTTGTGATGGGTGTCTTCTACGACCAGATCGTTTTCCTCCAGCCTGAAATCATCCATACCGTGGTTGACCTGGGCATTTCTCAGGCTTTCCGTCATGGAAATTTGCTCGAGGCGATCGCCAAAGCGGTAGGAGCGAAAATCCCCCGTATGCTCGTCCCCCTGTCCGGTCTTACCTGTCCGGTGGTTGCCGCTTCCCCTTCTTTTAAGTTTGCCGAAAATCTGGTCCAGGGCCCGCCTGCGAAGCATGCGTTCCAGTTTGGCCGTCATCGAAAATGACGGATCTCCTGTTCCCCCTTCCCCAGGTTCGCCCGGGCCGAATTCCACTTCCTCCCTCAGGTAACCCTTCGCTTTGAGATCCTCGATAAAATCATCAATGGTATAGTCATCATCGGTGAGTTCGTATTCCTTATCGAGTTCCCTCAACCAGTCCAGGGCCTCTTCCACATCTCCGGAAGTATGTGTGATAAGTTCCTGGAAAATGTCAAAAAGCTTTTCAAAAGGAGATTGTTCAGCTGCCTTATAGGAAGTGAACCTGAAGCCTTGTCTTCTGTTCATAGCAAGTTAAAAATACAACTTTTGCGTCAGGTGATCCAAAAATTAAGAAACCTTAACGACTGGGCTCATGGCGAGTCTCCAGCATGGAAACCACATCTGCAAGGGAGAAACCTTTGGCCTGAACTAAAACCATCAGGTGAAATAGCAAATCTGCACTCTCGTTGAGAAAGAGATCGTCCTGGTCATCCATGGCTTCAATAACCGTCTCCACTGCTTCTTCTCCCACTTTTTGTGCCATTTTATTTATCCCCTTTTCAAATAGGGAAGCCACATAGCTCTTCTGGCCCGATCCCGACTCCCATTCGGATTTTCGGGCCTTAATTACAGCGTCCAGCCGGTTTAAAAAACCAAGGCCCTCATTGGCCTCACCCCAGCAGGTATCTGTGCCCTTATGACAAACCGGCCCAGCAGGGCGAACACGTATCAAAAGGGTATCCGCATCGCAATCCAGGTGGATTTCTTCAAGCCTCAGGACATTGCCGCTTTCTTCGCCTTTGGTCCATAGTCGCTTTTTAGACCGGCTGTAAAAGGTTACCAGGCCTGTGGATTTTGTCTTTTCCAGAGCCTCCTTGTCCATATAACCCAGCATGAGTACCTTGTGGGTAAATGAATCCTGAATAATTGCGGGAATCAAACCATTTCCTTTGGTAAAATCAATTGCTTCCATGTGCCATTTACATTATATACGAACGGGAATGTTCTTGCTTTTTAAGTACAATTTTAATTCCGGTATGGGGATCTCACCGAAGTGAAATACACTGGCGGCCAGGGCTGCATCAGCCTTTCCCTTGGAAAAAGTCTCTTCGAAATGCGCCATGTTTCCGGCACCCCCTGAAGCGATGATGGGAATATTGACCATTTCTGACAATTCCCTCAATGCCGTATTGGCAAAGCCTCCTTTAGTTCCGTCGTGCTCCATACTGGTGAAGAGCAGTTCTCCTGCCCCACGATCAGCTGCTTCCCGGGCCCAGGAGAAAAGCCCGACCTCTGTCGGAACCTTTCCGCCCATCAGGTGGATGCGCCATTCGTTTTGAAGCCGGCGGGCATCCAGGGCAACCACAATACACTGGGAGCCAAATTTTGCAGCCAAACGATCAATAAGCTCCGGATCCCTTACAGCAGCTGAATTTACAGATACTTTGTCTGCCCCGTTGTGCAACAGGATATCCACATCTTCCACCGAACTGATCCCCCCTCCAACGGTAAAGGGGATATCAATCCGCTCTGCCACCCGCCATACGAGATCGGCAAGAGTTTTACGATTTTCTTCAGTAGCCGAAATATCGAGGAAGACCAACTCATCGGCCCCTTGTTGGGCATAGCTTTCAGCGAGCGCCACCGGATCTCCTGCATCGCGCAGATCGACGAAATTAATGCCTTTGACGGTACGTCCATCCTTGATATCCAGGCAGGGTATGATACGTTTTGTCAGCATGTCCTATTCATTTTTTTGATTCAGGTCGCAGCCCCTGTAAAATCCGAGATCTACATCGCCTAATTGCTTCGTCAGGTACGCGAGTTGCCCCGTATGGTAACTCAAATGTTCGACGACATGCAGGATGATCCCCAGACCCGAGAGTTCAAATCCCTGCACTCGTTTTTTGTGTGCCAGGGCGGCGTCCGGCAGGGTCTGTATGACTCTGCTGGCTTTTTGAGCGACTTTAAAAAAATCAGCCTCTACTTCCCTGCGCTGACGGGTATCCTTTCCTGTAAATTCTGCTTCGCGATCCCTTTGATCTTCTACTCCGCCCAGGCCACTTATAATATATTGCCCAATATTTCCCTGAAGATGACGCAACAAGATAGCCGCACTATTCGAATTTTTGTTCGGCTCATACCAGAAGGACTCCTCGTCCAGTTGGCTAAGACACCCCTGAATTTTCTCCAAAGATTCAGAGATACGCAAAACGGCCTGTTCCCGGAAATCATCTCCAAACATTTGACTTAGTTCTTCCATTCTCCCTCAATTAAAGCCTGTAATGCCTCGAGTTTCAGTTGTCCTTCATACAGGGCTTTCCCAATGATGGCCCCCTCGCACCCCAACTTTTTGAGCCTGCGCAGGTCTTCCAGGCTACTGACCCCACCGCTGGCGATAAGGGCTATGCCTGGTTTTTCAATGTCTTCTACCCCACTCATACCGATCCGTGTCTCGAGGATTGCTGTTTTTTTAAGGAGATCCCTGTAGAGCTCAAAGGCAGGACCCATCAACATACCGTCCTTGCTGATGTCCGTACATACGACATACCGAACCCCCTTTTTCTGATATCCCTTTACAAAGGGAACCAGCTCTTTTGAAGTAGCTTCCTGCCATCCGGATACAGAGATAAAACCCTCCCGAACATCTGCCCCCAATATTATACGTTCAGGGCCATAGGCCTCAAGCCATCCCAGAAACCTTTCGGGTTCCGCAGCGGCAATACTCCCTCCGGTAATCTGGGCAGCCCCTGAATCAAAAGCGATTCGGACATCTTCATCCGATTTTATTCCTCCCCCGAAATCCACACTCAAACGGGTATTCCCTGCAATGCGCTCAAGCACTTTGTGGTTCACGATGTGGGCAGAACGCGCTCCATCCAAATCCACCAGATGTAAGTGGCGGAACCCGGAGGCTTCAAAAGTACGCGCCATTTCCAGCGGATCCTCGCTATATATTTTTTTCGTAGTGTAGTCTCCTTTGGTCAGACGTACACATTTACCGTCAATCAGGTCTATGGCCGGAATAATCCGCATACTGTTTCAGATTTTTAAGAAATTACTCAGGATGTGCGCCCCGGGTTTGCCACTTTTTTCGGGGTGAAACTGTACCCCAAAAAAATTATCATTTTCAAGGGCCGCACTGTAGGGCCCTCCGTAATCACTCACTGCAATGGTCTGATCACATAAGGGAGCATAAAAACTGTGCACCAGATAGATGTACTCGTTTTCAGGAATATCTTCAAAAAGGGGCGATTTCAATTCGTGAATTCCATTCCACCCAATCTGGGGTACTTTCAATGCCTCAGGAAAACGGATCACTTTAGTCTTAAAAATTCCAAGTCCCTTCGTATCTCCTTCTTCAGTGCGCTCACACATCAACTGCATCCCCAAACAGATTCCCAGGACAGGTTGGTTTAATTCCGGTATCACCCGGTCCAGTCCGGATTGCTCTAATTTGCGCATGGCGCTGGAAGCTTCCCCAACCCCGGGAAAAATTACCTTATCCGCCTTTCTAATGCGATCCGGGTCGGCACTGAGCTCCAGATCGTAACCCAATCGCTTAAATGCAAATCGGATACTCTGGATATTCCCGGCTCCATAATTTACGATGACTAAATCCATACCCAAAATTAAAGCAGACCTTTTGTGGACGGGAGAATACGCTTATCCGGATTCCTGAGTACTGCCATTTTAATAGCCTTGGCAAAGGCCTTAAATACAGCTTCAATTTTATGGTGTTCATTGGTCCCTTCTGCCTGGATATTCAGGTTCGAACGCGAACTATCTGAAAATGACTTAAAAAAGTGCATAAACATCTCAGTGGGCATATCACCAACTTTTTCCCGCTTAAAATCAGCTTCCCAAACCAGCCATGGTCGTCCCCCAAAATCAAGGGCTACCTGAGCCAGGCAATCGTCCATAGGAAGGCAATACCCATAGCGTTCAATTCCCATCTTATCTCCCAGGGCCCCGGCAACTGCTTCTCCGAGAGCAATCGCCGTATCTTCAATAGTATGGTGTTCATCCACATGAAGGTCCCCATTTACTTTTATAAAGAGGTCCAGTTGTCCATGGCGGGCCAATTGGTCCAGCATATGATCAAAGAAAGCCAGCCCGGTCTTGATATCACTTTTTCCAGTTCCGTCCAAATTGAGTTTTATCTCAATATCGGTCTCGGCCGTTCTCCTAGAAATTTCGGCTTTACGGGAGCCCTGCACCAAAAAGTCGTATATCCCGCTCCAGGAATCCCCCTCCCATGCAATAGTTGTTTCGAGTTGTGCAGCAGTGGCTTTCACTTCTTCGCTGCCGAGACCTTGCTGGTTGTTGATGAATATGCTTTTAGCACCCAGGTTTTGTGCGAGTTCCACATCCGTCAGGCGATCGCCGATAACAAAACTGTGCTCCAGGTCGTATTCGGGACCAAAGTAAGCGGTAAGTAACCCGGTGCCCGGTTTTCGTGTAGGGGCCTTGTCTCGTGGAAAAGTCCGGTCGATAAGTACCTCCCGGAATGCAATGCCTTCTGCCTCAAAAGTGCGCATTATAAAGTTGTGAACGGGCCAAAACGTATCTTCCGGAAAGGAAGGAGTACCCAGGCCATCCTGATTGGTGATCATAACCAGCTCATAATCCAGGCCTTTGGCGATACGTCCGAGATAGGTAAATACTTCAGGATAAAACTGCAGCTTTTCAAAGGCATCAATTTGTTCATCCTCAGGTTCCAGGATCAGGGTTCCATCACGGTCGATAAATAATACGCGTTTCTTTTCCATGCTACCTTTAGGTGTCGAGTATGTTTAGAGTATTGATTAAAGTGGCGTTCTCCTCTGGCGTACCCACTGTAAATCTAAGGGTATTCGCACAGCCCAGCTGCGTAGAGCGGTCCCGAACAACATTCCCTTTGTCGAGGAGTTGGCGATAGCGAAGCCGCGCATCATCCACGCGGGCCAGGATAAAATTCGCGTCTGTCGGAAAAACTTCCTTTACAAAAGGAATGTTCAGTAACCCTTTCTGCAATTCGGCCCGGCTGGCTTTGAGTTTCTCTATTTCATGTGATACTTTGTCGAGGTCTGACAAAGCCTTAAATGCGCGTTTCTGGGTCAGTTCATTCACATTATACGGAGGTTTTACCCTTTTGAGAAAAGCGATAATTTCAGGGTTGGCAAAACAAATACCCAACCGAATTCCCGCCATGCCAAAAGCCTTGGAAAGGGTCTGGGTTACCACCAGGTTGTGATGGGTTTCCAACAGGGGGACGAAACCCCCAGATTCTGAAAAGTCGATATATGCCTCATCAATAACAACCAAACCCGGAAACCCTTTTAGAATTGAAAGTACCTCTTCGGGCCGCAGACTATTGCCGGTCGGGTTATTCGGAGAGCAAAGAAAAATAATTTTGGTATGCGCACCCGCCTTCTTAAGAATCTGATCCACGTCTGGTTGAAAATCCGGGGTCAGGGGAATCTCTATGTTTTTAACGGCATTGATACCCGCCAGTACAGCGTACATCCCATAGGTTGGGGGCAGGGTAATGACGGCATCGGAATGAGGTTCGCAAAACACCCTGAAAAGCAGGTCAAGAACTTCATCGCTTCCATTTCCCAATAAGATCTGCTCTGTAGAAACACCCCTTAATCCGGCGATTTGCTTTTTCAGCGACTTCTGGTGCGGATCCGGATAGCGATTCACCCCATTGTCAAACGGGTTCTCGTTGGCGTCCAGGAAAATCATTGCATTTCCCTGTCCGTCATATTCATCACGGGCTGAGGAATACGGGGTAAGTACCCGAACCGTAGGCCGGACAAGTGCTTCGATAAAACCTTCCTTTCCCATGCCTTATTTTTCAGTTGTATTCTTTTTCAGGGCTTTCAGGCGCAGGGTTACGGCATTGGCATGAGCTTCAAGCCCTTCGGCCCTGGCCATGGTTTCAACTGCAGGACCTATAGTCTGCAAACCCTCCGGCATGATACGCTGATATGTAATACTTTTAGAATAACTGCTGAGATTCACACCGGAATACTGCCTGGCGTAGCCGTTGGTGGGCAGGGTGTGATTCGTACCAGAGGCGTAATCCCCCGCACTCTCGGGGGTATAATTTCCAAGGAAGACAGAACCGGCATTCTGTATGTGTTCCAGCAAGTATTCCTCCTTTTTGTGCGCAATTATAAGGTGCTCCGGGGCATAGGTATTCACCAGCTCGGCGAGGCTTTCCGGGTTCTCCAGAACTATCCCCCGACTATTCGCAAGGGCATCCCGTGCAATCTGCTTCCTGGGCAACTCCGCAATCTGAGCGGTCAGGGCACTTTCTATGGCTTCCTGAATTTCGGGTGTATCTGTTACGAGTATTACCTGACTGTCCGCCCCGTGCTCCGCCTGGCTCAGCAAATCCGATGCAATAAACTCAGGCACGGCCGAATCATCGGCTACCACCAATAATTCGCTCGGGCCGGCGGGCATATCAATGGCTACCCCCAAACGACTGGCCCATTGCTTTGCAGCCGTAACGTATTGGTTCCCGGGGCCAAATATCTTATAGGTTTTTGAAACGCTTTCCGTTCCGTAGGTCATTGCAGCAATGGCCTGTATCCCTCCAACCTTGCAGATTTGCGACACCCCACAACGAGCGGCTGCATAAAGTATCGCAGGGTGCAAATTCCCGTTTTTATCCGGAGGGGAGCAGAGAACAATTTCTGAGCATCCTGCAATCTTTGCCGGAATGGCCAGCATCAGGACTGTTGAAAACAAGGGGGCACTCCCCCCGGGGATGTAGAGCCCCACCCGGGAAATAGCGCGATTTTCCATCCAGCAATCAACACCCTCCGCAGTGCGAACATGGATGGGTGAAGTCTTCTGGGCGGCATGGAAGGCGTAAATATTCTTATAGGCCAGTTCGATAGCTTCTTTCAAAGCATCTGAAAGGGCCCCGGATGCAAGCTCTAATTCCGCTGAACCCACCAAAAGGTCATCGAGGGCCACCCCATCAAAATTATGAGTGTACTTCTTTATGGCCCGATCCCCGTCAGCGGAAACCGCCTTAAAAACTTCGTCTACCAAACCCTCCAGGGACTTTGAGTCCTTTGAGGGACGTTTCAGTAAATCCTCCCATGAACTTCTATCGGGCAGTTGTACCCATTGCATATTTTCTACTTTTAAATTCAGACGATCATTTTTTCTATGGGGCAAACCAGAATCCCTTCGGCCCCCTCTCGTTTAAGCTGGTCCAGAACCTCCCAGAACCGATC
>NZ_JBAVZJ010000108.1:0-7466 GCF_049588695.1 Robiginitalea sp. | reverse complement strand
GGTTAAAGGTGCCCGCAGCCTTATTGGAAAGCTCCTTTAGCAATTTCGAATTGGTGTCCGACAGCTCCAACAGGGACACGTCGGAGACCATGCCGAACATCTTTTCGTAAATGTAGATCAGGGGCTGGGCGAATAGGGTGATCATCCCGTTGAGCAGGAAGAACCCAAAATTCAACCATACCACATTCTCCAGGTTCCCTTCGTGGATGATGTGAAAGGCAAAATAGCCGATGATATAGATCAGGGTAATCTGCCCGACGGATATAAACAAATTGGCCCGTTTATACAGTTCCGAAATCGTAAGGATGGTCACGATACCGGCCACAATTTGCAGGAAGATATACTCAAAGCTATTGGGCACCACAAAGCCGAGGATCAGAACGGTCAGCACATGCACAAACAACCCCAGGCGGGCGTCAAAAAAGGTTTTCAGGATCAGCGGAAGTATACACAGGGGGACTACGTAGACCAGTCCGGCATTGTATTTAACGACCAGGGTAGTCAGGAAAACGACCACCAGGATATTGAAGAAAATAAAGGTGACATTGACGTTGTTGCGATACACCTCGGGGCGGTATTTCTTCAGAAACAACAAGAGCATCATCAGTACCAGGGCCACCAGTATCGTATACCCCGCAAGTATAAAATAGGAGTTACTGGCCGACCACAATTCCGATTCGTATTCGGATTTGAGCGACTCCAGGATTTTGAGGTTTTCGGACTCCACCACCTCCCCCTTGGCAATAATCAGCTTACCCTCATCCACGTTCCCACGGGTAGTTGAAATGTTCGCCAGTTTGTTTTGAATCTCCTTTTCGGTGAGTTCCCGGTCCGAACTTACATTCGGCTGCACCACCCGGGTAATGAGGTTTACATAATCTTCGGAATACCTGTCAAGGCCCTGCCTTCCGGCTATATCCCGGATAACGGACTCCAGGGAATCCGCATAGTGCACCATTACCCCGGGCAATCTGCGCGCCTCGTTGTTGCGTACCAGGTAGATATCCTTTTGGGAAGGGTGTTCTTCAGCCCTGGCAACCCCGGTGGCGTATATACTGTCCAGGATTTGCACTCCGGTCCTGAGCATATAATTGTAACCCCTGGTGGAGAAATCGTCCTCCTTAAAAACTTCGGGGAACAGGGTTTCGTAGGAGTTAAAGGCGCGCTCCGCTACGGAAGTATCAAACCGGTAGTACGGGACCTGGTCCTTTTGAATCGCATTTTGTTCAGCCTCGATATCCGCCTGGGTTTTGCGAATGGAAAAATCAAAGGGGGCATAGAGATTTTCGTACTGCCAGGGTTTCCCTTTTTGGAATTCGTATTTGAACTGGCCTCCTCTGGGAAAGAAAAAAACGATACAGGCAACACTCGCAAAATACAGGATGTATTTGTAGATCTCGGATTGGGATCGGTAGAGGGAATCCAGGCGGTTAGACATCTTTCAGTGAATTGGGTTCAAAAATAGGAAAATCCCCGGGGGTTTTTGACAACAAGGGAAAAGGCATCCGTTTTAATTTATTAATTTCGCGTCACAAATACGATGTAAATGAAAGAGGTTGTAATCGTTTCCGCAGTGCGTACCCCCATCGGCAGTTTTATGGGTGCCCTTTCCTCCGTGCCGGCCCCCGTCCTCGGGGCTACGGCCATCAAGGCAGCGCTGGACAAAATCGGGCTGGAAGTTTCAAAGGTAGAAGAAGTACTTATGGGCCATGTGGTTCAGGCGGGTTCCGGACAGGCCCCGGCGCGCCAGGCCGCCATCGGGGCAGGTATACCGGATACCGTTCCCTGTACTACCATAAATAAGGTTTGTGCCTCGGGAATGAAAGCTGTTATGCAGGCCGCTCAAGCCATAGCCCTTGGAGACCGGGATATCATGGTCGCCGGGGGCATGGAGAACATGAGCCTTATCCCGCATTACCTGCACCTGAGAAACGGCAAGAAATTCGGTCCTGAAACCCTGATTGACGGCATGCAGAAAGACGGGCTTGTGGATGCATACGACCAACAGGCCATGGGGGTTTGCGCAGATGCCTGTGCCCTGGAATACGAGTTCAGCCGGGAAGATCAGGACGCTTTTGCCGTACAATCCTATGAACGTTCTGCCAAAGCCTGGGCAGACGGGAAATTTGAAGATGAAGTGATCCCGGTCGCTGTACCCCAGCGACGGGGGGAACCGGTTGTCGTAAAAGAAGACGAGGAGTATCGGAATGTGAAAATGGATAAAATCCCGCAATTGCGAGCGGCCTTTACCAAAGAAGGAACGGTAACCGCAGCAAACGCATCTACGATTAACGACGGTGCGGCCGCCCTGGTCCTGATGAGTGCCGATAAGGCGAAGGAGCTCGGACTGCAGCCCCTGGCCACGATCCGGTCTTATGCGGACGCAGCCCAGGAGCCCAAATGGTTTACCACGGCTCCTGCCAAAGCCCTGCCATTGGCCCTGGCCAAAGCAGGTGTGACACAGGACGAAATCGACTTTTTTGAATTCAACGAAGCCTTCAGCGTGGTAGGCCTGGCCAATATCAAGATACTCGGACTGAGCGATGCCAATGTAAACGTAAACGGGGGAGCCGTTTCCCTCGGACATCCCCTGGGGTGCTCCGGAGCCCGTATCCTGGTGACCCTGATCAATATACTGAAACAAAACAACGCCCGTTACGGAGCCGCGGCCATATGCAACGGAGGTGGGGGCGCGTCAGCCATGGTCCTGGAATCCTACAAATAACCCCAGAATCTAACGGATGGAATACGGTATCTGCCCTTTGAGCATGGTCCCTGTGCATCAGAGCGCGGATGAGGCTTCGGGCTGGATAACCCAACTCCTCTACGGCGAAGTCTTTAAGATACCGGAAACCAGGAAACACTGGAGCCGCATACGTACCGCTTCGGGCCAAAGTGAGGGCTGGGTCCGCAATCTCCAGATCCAAATACTGGAAGGCTCCGAATACGAAGCCCTTTGCGCTCCCGAAGCCATGCGGTTTGCCTCGGATCTGATCTCCCATATTTGTACGCAGGAAGGTATGCTAATGCCTATTCCTGTAGGATCCGGCGTACATGCGGCTGCAACCCTTTCCCATACTCATGAAGGGGATGTTTTCAAACCGGAAAGTGGAAAAGACACCCTTATCGATACAGCCCTGCTCTATTTAAACAGTCCCGAGGTCAAAGGCGGACGTTCCCCATTTGGTATTGACGCGGACGGCCTTTCTCAAATGGTGTACCGCACCGCTGGGGTCATGCTCAATCGCATTGCCCCCGAACAGGCCGCTCAGGGCAGCCCCCTTAGTTTTATTGAAGAGAGCGAACCCGGGGATCTGGCCTTTTTTGACGGGCCTGACGGAGTGATCAACCACGTCGGGCTTATTATGCGAGACAATTACGTCATTCACAGTAGCGGAAAGGTCCGTATTGACCGCCTGGACCATACGGGGATCTTTAATACAGAAAAACGTCTCTACACTCATCCCCTCCGGGTAATCGTCAAAGTTTTGTGATAAAAATAAAGCCCCGCAATTGCAGGGCTTTATTCATTTGTTCAGAATTGTGAAGGCATTTATTCCCCCAACAGACCCTTAATCCGCATAAAGTTCTCATTATCCCCCAGAGCACCATAGATGTTCTTCAATTGAGATAGGATAGCTTCGTTGCCCGGATTGATCTTCAGTGCATCTTCTAAAACGACTGCGCCTTCCTTAAAAAGATCGTCTTTTTTGGCTTTGAGTGCATCGTATTTGGCGAGGTCGTCACGAGAGGTACCCAATGCGTTCATATCGTCGATAAGAGCATTCCCCTCGTCAACATAGGTTGTGGAAAGGTTTAACTGGGCATTCACATAGCCTGGGTTCACCTCAATCGCCTTTCGATAGGACGCCCGGGCTCCTTCTAAATCGCCCTGCTCATAATTGATAACCCCAATGTTATAGTGCAGATCGGGATTGTCAGGGGCCATTCGGGCCGCCTCAGCCATCAACTCCTTAAACTTATCCTTATCCCCTAACTGGTAGTACAGGTTGGCCTCGTTCAGCACCAGGTTAACATCGTCGGGATTATCCGCCCGGGCAGCCTTATAAGCCGCAAGGGCTTCATCGTTGTTGCCCAACTGGGTGTGTATAAGAGCAATATTCCGCACGATTTCCGCACGCTTGGATTCCGTTTTTTCATCGACTGGGTTAGAGTAGGTTCCGGATTTTACCATCAGGTCCCGCTGTGTCTTTTGCATCACCTCAACTTCTCCCGTTTCCACATTTGTCGCACGGTACTCCATCTGACTTCCGTCGTACCCGACATCCCTCAACTCTTCATAATAGTCAAGAGACATTTCGTAATCCCCACCATTTACTGCACTACTGGCCGCGTAATACAGGTAAACTGTATCCTGAGGGCTCAGTTCGTACGCCATATATAATTTTTCGGCAGCTTCTTTGAACTTCTGTTCCTTATTGTCCTCTACCGCCGCGTTGACCAGGTCATTCGCTACGGAAGACATTTGAACCTGCGCATCTCCGGTGTATTTAACCTTCCCACTGGCTTCTTCCACACTGAGGACTTTTTTATAAGAATCCACAGACTCCCCGAATGCAGATATATCTCCCTTTTTTGCCAGGTCTGAATACACCTGGCCCCTTAAGAAATAATAATGGGCCTGAGTGCGCTCGTCGGCGCCGGCTATAGCACCGGCAGCACTCTCCAGGCTTGCCTTGGCCGAAGCGGCATCGCCGCTTTTCATAGCCTTTTCGGCTGCTTTAATTTCTGATTTTTGTGCAAAACCGGCCAATCCTATAAGCATGGCCGCCATAATTAACATGTTGGTTTTCATGAAGAAGTATTTAATCTAGTTAGTGTTTGTATATCTACGTAGTTTCGGGGGTATTCGGATCATCCCCACTACCCTCATTATCAAGAGACGTGCCATCTTCGGTTTCCACGTCCATATTCAGGATATCCGTATCGTCCAGATCCTCTTCGTCTTTCATCACCTTGGCTACGGCCGCGATGGAATCCGAATCCTTGAGGTTGATCAGGCGAACGCCCTGAGTTGCCCGTCCCATAGTGCGAAGATCCTCAACACTCATCCGGATTGCGATCCCCGATTTGTTGATGATCATCAGGTCGTCAGAATCCGAAACATTCTTGATAGCGACAAGGCCACCGGTTTTGTCAGTAATGGAAATGGTTTTAACACCTTTGCCACCCCGGTTGGTGATCCGGTAATCCTCAATGCTGGAACGTTTTCCGTACCCGTTTTCCGACACCACGAGGATGTCTTCGTCAAAATTGTGGACGGACAACATCCCGATCACTTCGTCATCATCGCTGGCCAGGGTAATTCCCCGTACACCGGAAGCATTCCTGCCCATAGGGCGGGTTTTACTCTCTTCAAAGCGAATGGCTTTTCCGGATTTCAGGCCCAGGAAAATTTCGGAAGTACCCGTAGTGAGCTTGGCTTCGAGCAGCTCATCTCCCTCCCGGATATTAATGGCAATGATACCGTTCTGCCGCGGGCGCGAATACTGTTCCAGGGGTGTTTTTTTCACGACCCCTTTTTTGGTGGCCATAATTACATAATGGCTGTTGAAGTAATCCTCGTCTTTGAGATCCCGGGTACATATAAAGGCCTTCACCTTATCTTCCGTGGCTATATTGATCAGGTTCTGGATAGCCCTTCCCTTGGAGGTTCGGGTACCTTCCGGAATTTCATATACCCGCAACCAGTAACACTGGCCCTGCTGGGTAAAGAACAGCATATATTGATGGTTTGTCCCCACAAAGAGGTGTTCCAGGAAGTCCTCGTTTCGGGTGGCGGATGCTTTTTGCCCCACTCCCCCGCGATTCTGGGTCTTATACTGGGCCAAAGGAGTCCTTTTAATATATCCGGCGTGAGAAATGGTGATCACTACCTGCTCGTCCGGAATCATATCTTCAATACTAAGGCTTCCTCCCACGTAGTTGATCTCGGAGCGACGGGTATCCCCATAGCGCTCCTTGACCTCGAGGAGCTCGGCTTTGATGATATCCATCCGCCGCTCTTCCCGGGCGAGGATATCCTTCAAATCCTCAATAGTGGCAAGGACATCTTCATATTCGCTCCTGAGTTTATCCTGCTCCAGCCCTGTGAGTTGGCGCAGGCGCATCTCCACGATGGCACGGGCCTGGATTTCCGAGAGCTCAAAGCGTTTGATCAGTTTGGAGCGGGCCTCTTCAGCATTGGCAGAACCTCTTATGATGGCAATAACCTCGTCGATATTGTCCGAGGCAATGATAAGCCCTTCGAGGATGTGGGCCCGTTCTTCGGCTTTCCGCAATTCGTATTGGGAACGCCGGGTTACCACCTCGTGGCGATGATCCACAAAATGGGTAATCATCTCTTTGAGGTTCAGCAACTGCGGCCGTCCGCCTACAAGGGCGATATTGTTAACACTAAAGGAAGACTGTAATGCCGAGTACTTATATAAGGTATTGAGTACAATATTTGGAATGGCGTCCCTTTTGAGTACGTAAACCACCCGCATTCCCTTCCGGTTGGACTCATCCCGGATGGCAGAAATGCCCTCGACTTTTTTATCGTTGATCAGGTCTACCGTCTTTTTGATCATATCGGCCTTGTTCACCTGATATGGAATCTCGGTAACCACTATACACTCCTTGCCCTGAACTTCTTCAAAAGTCGCCTTGGCCCGCATTACCACCCGGCCCCGGCCGGTGTGGAAGGCTTCTTTTACGCCTTCATACCCGTAAATAATCCCCCCGGTTGGGAAGTCGGGTGCTTTTATATGCGTGATCAGTTCATCAATTTCAATATCCCGGTTGTCTATGTATGCGATGGTCCCGTCCACAACTTCGGAGAGGTTGTGAGGGGGCATATTGGTCGCCATCCCCACAGCGATCCCGGAGGCACCGTTAATGAGAAGGTTGGGGATACGTGTTGGCAATACGGTCGGCTCCTGCAGGGAATCGTCAAAATTCAGTTGGTGATCTACTGTTTCCTTGTCGATATCCGCGAGCATCTCGTCGGCAATTCGCCTCATCCGCGCCTCGGTATATCGCATTGCGGCAGGGCTATCGCCATCGATGGAACCAAAATTCCCCTGTCCGTCCACCAACATATATCTCAGGCTCCAGTCCTGGGCCATCCGAACCATCGTATCGTAAACCGAAGTATCTCCATGAGGGTGGTATTTACCGAGCACCTCCCCCACGATCCGAGCAGATTTTTTGTGCGCACTCGTCGAGCGAACCCCGAGTTCGTGCATCCCGTAGAGCACCCTGCGGTGCACCGGTTTCAGGCCATCCCGAACATCTGGCAGGGCACGTGACACAATGACCGACATCGAATAATCGATGTAGGCCGATTTCATCTCATCTTCTATGTTAATGGGGATCAATTTTTCTCCTTCCGCCATAATGCAACTTTCTTTCTGTTCCTGAGGTTAAAAAATCATGCCAATATACGGAAAAACGGCCTTTTC
>NZ_JBAVZJ010000107.1:0-3870 GCF_049588695.1 Robiginitalea sp. | reverse complement strand
CTATGAAGGGTATTTATTCAACAATGAAACTATAGCCGAAGTAGCTTACGACATGATCCTGGCAGAACAGCGGAGGCACCTGCACAAGGAAAGTGCGGAATGGTACGAAAAGAATTTTAAAGACTATTTGCAACCCTTCTATTTACGGCTGATGTATCATTGGAATGCCGCCGGAAAAGTAGGCAAAGCCATTCACTATTGCCGATTGGAATCGATGCGCCTTTTCCAGCAGGGCTTTGTTCAGCAAGCGTTAGAAGTAGGTTTACAAGGTGCTGAATTATTGGATTATGAAGTGCCCCGCGAAGCAGATGTTATAGGAGCCCGTATTGGGGACCACATGGCTCAAATCGGCGCCCTGATGAACGGAAGGTCCATCGAGGGCCTAAAGGACCTTAAGCCACTTGAAAATGAGGAGACAGAAGTGCTTATTGACCTCTTCCTCTATCTGTGTCCGCTGGCCCATCAGTGCCATCAGGCCGAACTTTTTGCGATGCTCCCGGTAATCTGCCTGCAACGCACCCTGGAAGAGGGCAGCGGCCCTTCTGCAGCAGAGGTCTACTCAATGTATTCTATTATTCATAAAGCGCTTACGGGCGATCATCACGGCGCTTTTCAATGGAGCAATCTGGCTCTGGAGATCGACGCTAAAAACAACAATACCAGGCAGGCCAGGGTTAGTTTTATTCATTGTTGGTTTATTGCGCATTGGTTTGTCCCTTTCCGCGAACTCATTCCCATGGCAGACAGAGGTGCAGATGCCGGCTTCCGGTTAAATGATATCCTGTATGCCTGTTTCAACCTTTCGCTTTCCCTGGTTCTTAAATGTGTTTCAGGCCACAGCCTGGAAGAAGTTGTGGCTGCAGCTGAAGCCAACCTTCTCAGAAACAATAAACTCGTCCGCAATGCGAGGTTCCACCTGATTCATGAAAAACAGGTAGCCCTGGCTTTTCAGGGAAAAACAGAGGACTACCTCTCCCTGAGCGATTCGGAAGTAGATGAAGCCACAGATCTGGCCAGTATACTCGACACGGATATGTATAACCAGGTGGCGTATTATCAAATTTCCAAGTTAAAATTAAACACCCACTACCATCAGTGGAAAGAGGCAATAAACTGGGCAGAGAGTGCAGCACCTTTATTACAGGCTTTCGCCAATCAACCCGGTCATGTCGAGTTTGAGCAGTATTATACCATAGCTGCCCTATATCTATCCCAGGAGGGGGATCTGCCTCAGGGGGAACAGTTGTCTGCACTTGCGGACACCAAAATAGAAATGATAGAAACCTGGGCAACTCAGTGCGAGGTGAACTTCCTACATAAATACCTCCTGGTAAAGGCCATACACACCGGCCTCACCGGCGAAATAGAAGTAGCTGATAAATTGTTTGAGCAAGCTGCTACACAAGCCCTCAAATCAGGGTTTTTACAGGATGCAGGCCTCGCTTACGAGCACAAGGCCGTGATAAGCCACAGAAATAACCGGGATCACAAAGGGGCAATAGACAAGGCCATAGGTTGCTATCATAAATGGGGCGCCGGGGCGAAAGTCACCTTCCTTACCGACACCTATTTATAGGGCGATTGTTCCGCCTTTAATTTCTTTTGAGCAGCATGGCGTTGGCGTGCATATCCGGCCCAAGCGCCAGCATCAACAGGTAGTCCTTGTCAATTTTTCCGTTTTCCTCTATCCAGGCCAGGTTAAGGGCATGCGTGGCTACGGTAACATTGGCAAACTTTTCAATCGTAGAGACGATCTGGGCAGGCGGCGGATGTAAATTGGCACACCAATGCTTTATGAGCTTCTCGGAAGTCTGATGAGGCATAAATGTAACATCTTCTGCCGTGAGGTTGTTCTTCTTAAGCAAGTCCAGCACCGGAGTGAGTGCCTCATCGGCTCCAAAAGCTATAAAGCCTTTTAGTCCTTCCTCGGTGATTTGGAAGAAATTGGGAGTGGTCAGGCTTCCGTAAAAACTCCTGCCTGGTGGAATTACCCCAGGGCCATTTTCTTCGAAGGTGTATTTGAGCCCGGCCGTGAACATACTTCCATAATAGGAAGAATTCGTTACGGTGCATTGGTCAAAAACGCTCCATTGAGAAGGATCGTCACTCATTGAAACAATTGCTGCCCCAGCCCCATCCGCCGCACTCACCGACTGAGGGGTGTGGTAGTCCACATTCCGGGACCAGTTTCCACCGATACAAATAAGGACGTTTCTGGCCCTGCCAGAACGTATCAGGGCATCGGCCATAAGCAATGAAGAGGCGTAATTGGAATAGTCATCTCCTACGGGGATGACCCAGGCGTGTTTGTGCAAGCCCAGGCGTTTATGCACCTCAGAGAGTACATTGGGTTGCACATATTCGCTGATAGAACCGCAGCCCAGAACAATATCGATATCCCCGGGCTTTTTACCCGCATTTTTAAGCGCCATGATAGCAGCGGGGTACATGATGTCGATAAGCCCCTCTCCTTCACTCAGGATATGCCTTTTATCATAGCCGGTAAACGAATTTTCAATGTTTTCCACATTTTCCCTTAACCATTTGAATATGGGGTCGTCATTCAATCGAATTTTGGCCGGGACGTGCCAGCCGGTGCCTGTTATCCGTGGGAGTTTATTTTTCATCTTTAAGCCATTTGGGTTCGGGAATACCGAATTTTCGCAATACTAATTCAGCCGTCTGAAAGGCCCCTTCTACCCAGGTTTGGTTGGTGGAATACGCTTCCCCACAAATGTAGCATGGGAAACCTTTGACGGGTTGTATGATATTTTCTAACACCTGGCTGGAATCATAACCGGGATTCCAGAAATGTACCGCCCCTCCGTAGGGATCATCCCCCCAGTCCATAAAGGCAGCTTCCAGGGGTTCAGGAGCATCGGGAATATTGTGCATTTCTTTGAGCTGCCTGTGCATTTCCATAACCATGGCGTGAGGGGCTTTCCGGCCCTCCCAATTGGTTCGCAGGCGATCCGTCCATCGGTATTTCTTTTCATCTTTTGAAGAGCCGGGCATTTTCTTTCGGTCGAAAAACATATTTGGGGCAGCAGCCTGGGTATCTCCCGGGCCGAGTGGAATATGGCGTAATCCTCCCCAGAAATCAGAATTTTGCCCGTCGTTGTAAACCATAACAATGGCATTTGTGTTCTTTTTACCATCCTCTTTACCCCAATAATAACACTGGCGTATAGGGTTATCCGTTAAAGCGCGCCCTACGACTTCCGGATTCTCATTTCCCTCTGTTTTGTAAGCCTTCTCCCACCAGGGCTCCTCGTAGGCGATAAACATTTTATAGAGGTGAATGGGTTCTACAGCGTTGAGCAGAAATTGCACATGAGGGGCCCTTACGGGGTCCAGGACAGGCCCGGAGGCCTCCAGCAACCGAAGGCTGCGCTGGGGCATGGCCAGTACTATTTCCCGGGCAGTACATTTCTTTTCTTCCGATTTATCAGGACCGGTTTTTACTTCGAAATCCAAACGGACTCCTAAACTCCCGTCAGACAAGGCGATTTCTTCGAATCGTTCGAGTCGATGGTTTAAAAGAACCTCCCCGTTATTTTTCTCAAATTGATCCTGCATCTGCCAGAACATAGAATCAAAGCCTTCATCGAGCAGGGTATACGTAACTCCGGGCACGAAATCGTATAATTCACAAATCGTATCCACGGAATTGGTGTTGAAGCCCAAACAATCATACCCTACAGTGGTCACGGCTATTTTGTAGGCCTCGTGGCTGAGGACGGGGGCGATAAGGTTCCAAAAGCCGATCTTATACAGGGGGATGCCCTCTGGGTTCAGCCCCAGTGGGTTTTTCATCCAGGCCTCTTTCAGCCACTCCCGGAGCGTCTGGCCTTTATAACCGTCTTCATG
>NZ_JBAVZJ010000106.1:0-2116 GCF_049588695.1 Robiginitalea sp. | reverse complement strand
TGATAAAGCTGTGAAAAGCGAAAGAAAGCATTGAAAATCCCTTAAAATAAGTCAAAATCAACCATTGACAAACGACAAATTATTTGCTATACCTCTATGTTATACTAAAAATTAGTTCAGTATATGCAATTTTGACAACATAATATATTCAACAATTTCCAAAAACCGAAAACCTTTCAAAGACAAGGAGGAAGGACTATGACACTGTGCAAGAATCAGAAAGAAGGACTCGTGGCGAAGCTCACCGCTTTTTTCAAAGGCTTGAGCGGAGACAAGATTGACGAAGCGGTGGCACAGGCAAGGAAACTTGCCAACGCCGAAACCCTGGAAGAGCGGAAGGACAAGCTAGTGAAACTCTTCGAGAGCCAGCTGGAAAAGCTCAAATCCACGGGAACTCCCCAGGCGATTCTGGAAGTGTTCCAAAACAACACGGACGAAGTCGTTTCCAAAGCAGCCGAAATAGCAGTCGCCGAAGGCAACATTCCTTTTCTGCCCGTCATTCCCAGAAGCTATATGGGCATTTATGCCCTGATGCCGATGGTAAAATACAACGGCAAGGTCGGCTACATTTATCTCGACCCCAACGAACTGACCGATGTGGTAGAAACACCCAAGACTCCATATTACGCCTTTGACGTGGAAAACGGCAAAGTGATGCTCGGCAAATCCCCCAAGGATGCCGAGAAAATCATCAAAAATCAAAAGCGTTCCTGCCTGACCGCCGATGAAGTAATCGCCGTCGGAATTCACAGCCAAGTCCTGTCCGACCACTATGTGGACGCCACAGGTTCCCGCTTTAAGTCGGACTTCGTGCCGGGCCTCTGCCTGGGCGACGACAGGCCTGGGCTCCGCTACTTCAACCCTGACCGCTCCTACGACGAGTGGGGCTCTGGTTCTTGCGGTAGTCGGGCTTAGAGCTTCGGTTCCTTGGGAATTTTGGATTTTTGTTCTTTTCCGCTTTCGCGGAACCCAAAAGGGTAAGTCACACGTTTGGCTTATCCTTTATTTTTTCCTCAAATTGTAATATGTTAGATTAACTAGCGTTGTTTACAAAAATTGTTAATATACATAACTAACAATTAAGTAAACACCAATGACAATCCATAAGAAAACACGATTAACACCGATACAAAGAAAGCAATTGGCTGATGACTACTTTGTTAAACACATACGACCCTGTGACCTTGGCAGAAAATATCATGTGAGTCCTCCTACAGTATACAAGATCATCAATCGTGCCAGGGTCAATGATTACAGTATTCACAAAAGCATCAATAAGCGTTTCAGATGCATACAATACGGTCTCAAACGACTTTCCAAGATAGAAAAACGGATTGAAGATAAACTGAAAAGACAAGCAAAAAGATATAACAAGAAATATCCCGGTGAAATGGTGCACGTTGATACCAAGAGACTTCCATTGCTCAGAGGTGAAAGCCCCAAAGCCACACATGAATATCTCTTGATCGGTATTGACGATTTTTCAAGAGAACTATTTGCCGCAATTCTCCCGGATAAAACACAATATTCCAGTGAAAAGTTCCTGACACAGATGATCGATGAATGCGCTTATACGATCGAACAAGTTTATTCAGATAACGGGTTGGAATATCGTGGAAATGAGCAGAATCACGCTTTTATGAAGCTGTGTAAAGCAAATGGCATTGAACAAAGATTCACAAAAGTGAAACACCCTCAAACGAACGGAAAAGCGGAAAGAGTGATCAGAACAATTATGGATATGTGGCACAACAAGACTGTTTTTAAAAACAGAGAACACAGGAAACTTGAACTGATTCGATTTGTAAACTACTATAATACTGTGAAACCACATAAAGGCATTGACAATCTGACACCGATGGAAAAACTCATTGACTATTTTTATCCGACAAAACTGTAAACAACGCTGTGATTTCTGACATTTAAGCTCTGAAATATGTGAATGGTTTAAATACTTGTTTTTTGCTTTCATTGTTAGGTATTTTAATATATTTTACTTGCTAGAGTGTTCTAGGGACTATCATAATTTTAACATTGCGTAATAGGAACCAAAAAAAGCCTCATTTAATGGGACTTTTTTTCTGAACCCCGCAGGTAATAACGTGCAAACTAGGCT
>NZ_JBAVZJ010000105.1:0-3455 GCF_049588695.1 Robiginitalea sp. | reverse complement strand
TTCCCGGACCCCGCCGACCCACAAATGGCCATTTCTGCTTAAAAGCAGTCCACCATTTAAGTTCCGAATTTTAAATGTTGTATCATTTACCTGCCAGTTTTTAAAAACCTGCATTTTATAGCCATCAAACTTAACCAACCCATTTTGTGTGGTCACCCAGATGAAGCCCTGCTTGTCCTGTATCAAATGGATAGCAGCTTCTTCGGGTAGGCCCTCGGCCACCCCGTATTTCTCAAAGGCGACTTTGTCCGGCAGGGATTGTGCTAAAAGTAGGGAGGGATGTAGCCCTATCCAAAGTAGCAGCACAAGCACTGGTTTTATAAGTATTGAGGTTTTTCGCATGGATTCTGGTGTATAGGTGGTTTTGGCTGGTTGAGGTGGCATATATTCTTAAGTATTTGCACTCATTGCTCAGGGGTTGTTTTAAAGGTAACAAAGAAGGTGGTGCCCTTGCCTTCCTCAGATTCCACTTCTAATGTTCCCCCATGTGCCTTTATAATATCATAACTGAGGCTAAGGCCCAACCCCGTGCCCTTTCCGGTAGGCTTGGTCGTAAAAAAGGGCTGGAATACCTTATCCCGGATGTTGTCGGGCATTCCTTTGCCGTTGTCTGCTACCCGGATTTCAATACCATTTTTCGCCTTTTTTGTAGTCACAGAAACCATAGGGGTATACTCCTTTGGGGCGGCCTGTTTTTTCTCTTTCACTGCGTAGAAGGCATTGTTGAGCAGGTTCAGGACCACCCTCCCGATTTCCTGTGGAACTACATTCACCTTGCCGATGGAAGGATCAAAATCGGTCTCAATAGTAGCGTTGAAGGATTTGTCCCGGGCCCTCAGGCCGTGGTAGGCCAGACGCAGGTATTCATCTACCAGGTTATTGATGTCTGTGGGTTCTTTTTGTCCGTCACTACTGCGGCTGTGCTGCAACATGCCTTTGACGATACTATCGGCGCGTTTGCCATGGTGGGTGATCTTTCCCAGGTTTTGCTTCAGGTCTTCGGCAATTGCTTTGGCTTCTGAAACAGATCCCTTTTCAAGTTCTTCATTCATCTCATCGATCAGTTCATTACTGACCTCTGAGAAATTATTGACAAAGTTGAGCGGGTTCTGGATCTCGTGGGCAATTCCGGCGGTGAGCTCCCCGAGGGAGGCCATTTTTTCCGCATGAATGAGTTGTTTCTGGGTAGCTTGTAACTCTGCCAGTGCTTCTTCCACAGCACTGCGTTTCTGTTCGAGTTCTGCGATGGTCTCTTCGAGCAGGATAGAGGTGGTCCTTTTTACTTTTTCCGTCCGGTCCAGTTTAAAATCAAGGATCTGAATTTGCTTGTCCAAGGCTTTGAGCGCCTTTATTAGCCCCTGCTTTTCTGCCTCAGGTATGTCCTGGCTGGCCTTGATAAAATTCGTGATGTGATCCAGGTTTTTATCCATCAAATCTCTTTTAGGGCGACACAACAGGTGGTAAGGTTGTGCATTTCAAGGTTTCCACCTGTGGCGCGGGCCAGTTCAGCATTCGAAAACATCCCGGCCATCGGTACATTCCAGACATTTTTGATGCCTTCCAGTTCTTCAGACATCAGCGGGCCCAGGGACAGGATTCGTCCGGCACAGGTAAAGACCACAAGGGCATCCGCCTCAGGCATTTTTGTGTCCTTGAGCGTTTGAGCACCTTGTACTACTTTTTCCATGACATCCCAGTCGGGAGGCAGTGAAAAACGGACCTTGGAACCCTGGGGGACGGTGCCGCTGGTGTAAAAGGAGTGATCTGTCCAGTCTACGACCAACCCGGGCCGCATCACCGGATCTCCCGCCGGCCTCTGGAGTTGCAGGGGAAAATTGGCGGCGATTTCCACCATGAGGTTTGCATTTTCTTCCGTCGGATTTTCAATGCCCCCAAATTTGACCGTGATATCCAGGGCGGGAATATTATCTATGGTGTACACGTGGTTGCCCTCGCTTTTGGTTACCGTGCGTTCGGTGCCTATAGCCTTCCAGCCGCAGGTAGCGATCCCTTCCATTTTTACTTTGGTCTCATCTATGGCCAGGAGCACCATTCCTTTGTCGCTTTCCCAATGATCCGAAAACACAAAGGTTTCTTTAAATGCGTATTCGTCTCCTGCCGCCCCCCCAAAGGCCTTGATTTGGTCACCACCTGCATCCTGTAATCCCAAAAGGACCTGCTCTCCATCAGTAGCGGCGTGGCTGGTGGCCAGCAGAAAACCGACTTCAGGAAATTTCGCCTTGCCTTTTTCGGCCAGGTTTCTGGCGGTTTTACGATAACTGCCCTCGTTGAAATCTGCGGTATAGATTTCAAAGAAATCCCTGTTGAGTTCCAAAAGCAGGACGGCGGCAGAACCTTTTTCAGGCTCTTCATCTGTAAACTCCCCGTTTGTAGTCGCCCCGAATACGGCGATGTTTGCCTCTGCAAACAGGTTGCGGAGGGCTTCCCGATCTTGTTGTACAGAAACAAAGACAAAGGCCAGGGTAGGGGCGAACCCATCCAGCATGCTATCGTGAAGTGCCACTTTAACCTCCTGTGGCGACATGCCCTTTATTGATTTGACTTTCATTCGCGTATCCTTCAAATTTATTTTTCGGTCAGTACAACCCAGCTATTGGTTGTAGAGTGAAATTCGTGTTTTCCGTTTACGGCCTTCCCAAATTCCCCATAGGTATAGAATCCGGCCATGGGAACTTCCCAAATCTCGTGTAAGCCGTCATTTTCCTGTTGGGCCATGGGCCCGAGTGCGCTGAGCCTCCCGGCACAGGAAAAGATCAACAGGGCTTCGGCCCCGGCCCCGGTTTTTTCCTTTAGTTCGTCCGCTTTTTCAAGAACGGTTTCCACAATATCAAAATCCGGGGGTGTGGAAAAACGGAAGTCGGTCCCCTGGGGTATTTCGGATTCGAATACGATGGCCCCTTTTTCTTCATCGTAGCCAATGGGGTTGCACATCAAGGGTTGCCTGCCTTCCCGCGCGATTTGTATTGGGTAATGGATCGCTTCTGAACTAAAGAAATTAATCCGGTTCTGAATAGATGCCGGGTCTATGCCCAGGACGCGAAGGTAGGTTTCCAGGGCCGGTTGATCATCGATGGTGTACACCATATTTCCCTCGACTTTTGTTATGGTCCTCGAGATACCAATGGGCTTCCAGCCCGAGAGCGCAACCCCCCTCAGGCGTACTTTTTTCTCATCCAGGACCAGGGCCACTATGCCGTAATCGGTCACCCGGGAGTCTGTAAAGACAAAGGTTCCCGTAAAGGAAATGTCATCTCCGGCCATGCCCCCGAATAGGTTTACGTCCGGACCGGCTACTTCCGTTATATGGTGGATAAGGCTTCCCCCGTCTATGGTAACGCCTTTTTCGCTGTGAAAAGTGCTGAGCAGGATGAACGAGGGATTGGAAAAGGCTTCCTGCGCCTGTCCGAGAAGATCTTCCGCGGCTTCCTTTAGGC
>NZ_JBAVZJ010000104.1:0-10585 GCF_049588695.1 Robiginitalea sp. | reverse complement strand
AGTTTTTAAAACTAATGAACAGTCTTTAGTTTATTTTCTTGCATTTAAAATTGAAGAGAAAGAAGTTCGGAATCAAAACCAACGTCTCACAAGGACACAATAGCTGCGATAGGCTGCCCCGTATTTTTTTTCCAGTGCTTTCTCCTCGGCTGCAATTTGAAATCGATTCATATACGCCACGAAGAGGGCGGCAAGAATCGTGTTAAAGGCATTTCCAAGGTGTAGGCCCCACGCCAGCAAAAATAAAAGCAATCCGAGATACATCGGGTTTCGACTGAAATTATAAACGCCCTTAACGACCAGTTCCGTGCTCTTTTCCGGATGTTTCGGATCCAGGGTGGTTCCGGCCCTGAGGAATTGAATAACCGCTGAAAAACCGACTACTCCACCCAGGGCCGAACAGATCCATTTGAGCGCGCTCCTCCCAAAAAAGTCAAACTGCCCGAAAGGCAGCCCTTTGGAAAGCAGGAACATCAGACAGCCAAAAAGTATAAATACAAGGGCCGGGGGGAGTTTAAGTTTGTTCACAATTCTGATTTGACCCTGTAAAAATACTACTTTTGAGAAGCTTGTAAAATTCGCCATACCGATGAAGCAAATTGTTTTCGCAACCCACAATTTAAACAAACTGGCAGAGATTCAACCTTTGATCCCCGGCGGCCTGGAAGTTTTGAGTCTGGACCAGATCGGTTGCGTGGAGGCCATCGCCGAAACAGCGACTACCCTGGAAGGAAACGCACAAATTAAGGCGGACTATATCTGGAAGTATTTCAGGCAGGACTGTTTTGCCGATGACACCGGCCTCGAAGTGGAAGCCCTTGAAGGGGCTCCCGGGGTCTATTCCGCCCGTTTTGCAGGCCCTGAGGGCCTGGCGAATGCCAATATGGCCAAACTCCTCAATCTTATGCAGGGGCAGGCTTCCCGAAAGGCGAGATTCCGAACGGTTATTGCCCTGATTCTGGTGGGGAGTGCATACCAATTTGAAGGTGTGGTCGAGGGAAAAATACTGGAAGAACCGCGGGGAGAGGGTGGGTTCGGCTATGACCCCATTTTCCAGCCAGACGGGTCTGAATTGAGCTTTGCTGAAATGACACTTGAAGAAAAAAACAAAATGAGCCATAGGGCAAGGGCCATTGCAAAGCTATGTGCCTTTTTGGAGAATATAATAAGGGATTAATCCCGATCGGATTAAATGCGGTATCTTTGCCGATAAATTGACCGGCTTTCCTCTATTTACGTGGCAATTAAGCACCAGTACGAAACCCAGGCCACCTGTTTCAACAATCCGTAATTGATTAGATCACATCATGCTATCATTTGAATCATTAGGACTCAATGCTCCCCTCTGGGAAGCTGTCCGGGATCTTGGATACGAGAATCCCACCCCCATACAAGCGGAAGTAATTCCCATGCTTTTAGAAAGTGAAACCGACCTGGTGGCACTGGCACAAACCGGTACCGGTAAAACCGCCGCTTTTGGCCTGCCTTTACTTCAAAAAACGGAAGTTGATCAGCGCAAAACCCAGGGGGTAATCCTCTCTCCTACCCGGGAACTCTGTCTTCAGATTACACGGGAATTAAAGAATTACGCCAAAAACCTGCCGGGGCTCGGTATTACTGCAGTCTACGGAGGGGCGAGCATCCGTGATCAGGCCAGGGATATCAGCCGAAATCCACAAATCATTGTCGCCACTCCCGGTCGGATCAAGGATATGATTGGCAGGGGTATGATCAATCTTTCGAGCATCGGGTATTGCATTCTCGACGAGGCGGACGAAATGCTCAATATGGGTTTCTATGAGGACATCAAAGACATCCTCTCGAAAACCCCAAAGGACAAGTCCACCTGGCTGTTTTCGGCTACCATGCCTGGAGAAGTTGCCCGAATTGCAAGGGAATTTATGCACCAGCCCAAAGAGGTAACCGTAGGCACCAAAAACAAAGCCACCGATACGGTTCGCCATGAATACTATACCGTTTCCGGACGACATCGCTACGCGGCCCTGCGGCGTCTTGTAGATGCGCATCCGGGCATTTTTTCGGTCATATTCTGCCGTACCAAGAGAGATACACAGCGGGTTGCGGAGAAGCTTATTGAAGATGGTTACAATGCAGGGGCCCTGCATGGGGATCTGAGTCAAAACCAGCGCGACCTGGTTATGGGGGCTTTCAGAAAAAAACAATCTCAGCTACTCGTGGCTACGGATGTAGCTGCCAGGGGAATCGATGTGGATAATATTACCCACGTGATCCACTATCAGCTTCCCGATGAAACTGAAACCTATACACACCGTAGCGGGAGAACAGGGCGGGCTGGAAAATCCGGGGTTTCCATGGTGATCCTTACGCGTTCCGAAATGCGCAGGGTACGACAAATTGAAAAAATCATCGGCCAGCCTTTAGTTCAGAAAGAATTGCCCGATGGTATGGAGATATGTGAGATCCAACTCTACCATCTCGTGAGCAAGATTAGGGATACCGAGATTAATCCCGCTATAGAAGGTTTCATCCCGGCTATTCGCGATGTTCTCGAGGACCTGAGCCGTGATGAGTTGATTCAGAAGATGGTTTCGGTTGAATTCAGCCGGTTTTTTGAATTCTACAACAAAAACTCAGCATCCCTTTCAGACAGTCCCTCCAAATCCGTGGAGAGTTCGGAAATAGGTAAGGGCCAGGCACGCTACTTTATCAATATAGGGGAGCGCGACGGTTTTGACTGGATGGAACTGAAGGACTTGCTGAAAAAAGAACTCGGGCTGGGAAAGGACGATATTTTTCATGTGGATGTGAAAGATGGTTTTTCATTCTTCAATACCGACTCTGTTTTTACACCCCTGGTTATGGAAACCTTCAGGCGGTTTTCGCTTAAAGGCCGGCCTATTCATGTTGAGATGTCCACTAAACCAAGGGAAGGGGGAAAGGGAGGCTTTCGAAAGAACAAGAAAAAAGGATGGAAGACTTCCGGAAAAGGAGGTAAAAAGACGTTTTCAAAAGGAGGCTCCTTTCGGCAAAAGCAAAAAGCAAAGAAAGCCAATAAAGCTAAAAAGGGATCCAAAGGCCGCCCGGGGAAATAATAGTTAAGGGTATCCAAAAAATCTGGTAGTTGCACTTTTTTTTTACTTTCTTCGCCATGCTTGTGAGGAAGATGGTATGATGCGAATTTCTTTATTACTAATACTCTTGCTCTGCGGTTTCCGCACCATGGCTCAGGACCCGGAAAACACTGCGGGCACCAGGCAGCTGGAGGCTGTTGTGATCAATGCCCAGACCGACCGACCCCTGGAGAGCGTTCACGTCATCAACCTGAACCAGGTTGTAGGAACGATAACAGACCAAAAAGGAACCTTCTCGATCCCCGCAGCCGTCAATGACACGCTTTACATTTCCTATCTCGGGTTTAAACCCCAAAAAATCCGGGTTACCAATGACATGTTTAAATTCCAGGACACGAAAATCTCCCTGACGGAACTCGCCTATGCCCTGGAAGAGGTGATCGTTCAGCCCTATCAGCTTACGGGATATCTCGAAGTGGATGTTAAAAACCTGCCGATCAACAATTCATACCAATACAGCATTTCCGGCCTTGCCGTGAGTTATGAAGGAGGGAGCAAAACCCCGGGTGCGGTATCCAAGGTGCTCGGTGCGATTCTGAATCCGGCAGACCAGCTTCGCAATATATTTGGCCGGCATCCACAGCAGATGAGAAAACTCCGTAAAATAAAAGAGGATGACCGGATACGCGATCTTCTGGCCTCTAAATTCGACCGTACCACCCTTATGGAGCTGCTGCAATTAGAAAAAGTTGATATAGAAGACATCCTAACCAACTGCAATTATTCCAAGTCTTTTCTAATGACAGCCAACGACTTACAGATCCTGGATGCACTCAGCAGCTGCTATGAAGAATACAAGGTGCTGAACCGGACAAATTAAATTTTACTTTTAGGAGGGCATTTTATAGTTTTAGGGAAATTCCTGACTCCATGCGCAGTGTTCTGTATCTCAGCTTTCTCACCCTACTCTTCTGCTCATGCAAACCGGAGGCCTCTAAGTCCGGAGAAGCCGGAAAGAGCCCTGTAAGTATTCAGCCCTCTGCGGAAATCGCCGAAAACGCTGAGGAGACCCCACCGTTTATGTGGGAGGCCGCTACTATCTATTTTTTACTGACAGACCGTTTTAACAATGGTAAAACAGAAAACGATATCAATTTCGACAGGTCCGGCGAAACAGGCCCCCTCCGGGGCTTTATGGGCGGGGATATTGTCGGGATCACTGAGAAAATCGAATCGGGGTACTTCACAGATCTCGGCATAAATGCCATCTGGTTTACCCCCGTCGTAGAACAAATTCACGGGGATACTGATGAAGGGACCGGGAATAGTTATGGATACCACGGGTATTGGGCCAAAGACTGGACTGCCCTCGATCCTAACTTCGGCACCTTTGAGGAATTAAAAACCATGGTTGAGACGGCCCATAGCAAGGGCATACGCATTGTTATGGATGTCGTGCTAAACCATACGGGGCCGGTGACGGATATCGATCCTGCCTGGCCTGAAGATTGGGTACGTCAGGATCCAACCTGTGATTTCTCCAATTATGAAAACACAACCTCGTGCACCCTGGTAGACAATCTGCCTGATATTTACACCGAGAGGGATACTCCCGTGGAGCTCCCGGACGCCTTGCTGGCCAAATGGAAGTCCGAGGGTCGCCTGAGCACTGAGCTGGATGAACTACAGAATTTTTTTAAGCGCACAGGCTATCCGAGAGCGCCCCGCTTTTACATTATCAAATGGCTGACGGACTACGTGAATACTTTGGGGATTGACGGTTTCAGGGTGGATACCGTGAAGCATGCAGACGAAAAAGCATGGGCTGAATTGTATGAACAGGCCGCTTATGCTTTTGAAAACTGGAAACGCATGTACCCGGGGAAAGTTCTGGACGACCTGCCTTTCTATATGGTCGGAGAGGTCTACAATTACGGGGCTTCCAACGGGCGTGAATTTGATTTTGGGGACCGGAAGGTCGATTATTTCGATCATGGATTCCAGGCCCTTATCAACTTCGAACTCAAAACGGATGCCCAAAAGGATTACGAATCCGTCTTTAAAAAGTACAGCTCCCTGCTGCACACCAAACTCAAGGACAAGAGTATCCTGAATTATCTGACCTCCCACGACGACGGGGCACCCTTTGATCCCAAACGACAAAAGGCCTATCGGAGTGCCAACATGTTGTTGCTCACCCCTGGTGCGGCGCAGGTTTATTACGGGGATGAAACCTCAAGGGATTTACAGATTCCCGGCACGGTCGGGGACGCGACCCTGCGCTCATTTATGAACTGGGAGGAACTCGAAACCCTGGATAGTATTCAGGCGGTACATTCGCATTGGCAAAAGCTCGGGCAGTTTCGCAGGGCACATCCCGCGATTGGGGCGGGAAAACATAAACGCCTGACCAAAAACCCGTACGTCTTCAGCCGGACGTACTCCTCGGATTCCCTACGGGATAAGGTGGTCATTGGCCTAGACCTTCCTAAGGGGCAAAAAAGCCTTTCGGTAAAAGGATTTTTCGGGGATGGCACCACCCTTTACGACGCCTATTCGGATACCCGGGCTGTAGTCAATAAAGGCAGGATTGTCCTGGACACTCCCTATGATACGGCCTTACTTGAGGCTATCATGACGGAATAAGTATCCTTTATACAAACCACTTTTACCTGAAGGGAACACCATAATAGATAAGAATATCATCCTGGACCAAGGGCGAATTGATCAGCCTCAGGACACGTGGGACCCTATGGTTGGGGTAAAGACTACCATCAGCCCCTCATCAAGAGTATTACTGAGTTCCTGGATCAACTTCGGGGGTTTCAGAATCGGAAATTCATCTAAAATGGCCTATATTTCACCTATCTGAATGCCTATAAGGTGTCCAGAGACGTCACCATTAATGCCGGTTTCCGCAATTTCCGCTATTGACGCTTTGACGGGGAAGGAGATTCTGAACTGGAAACCCGTGTAAACGTCCATGGAGTTTTTTATAGGGGTTTCTTTAATTTTGAACTGAGTAGTGGGGCTTTGATAGCTTTTATCATCAAATATTTAGCACAATGCAGACTTCCCGTGGCGATGGGTTTCTTTTATACCTTCGTTCAGCCTTTTCCGAAATATTCAGCTTTTTTGTGGCTGTCTTTCTCATCACGCATACCGGTATCCACGCACAGGAAGGCAATTACAAATTTGAGAATTTCGGAAACCAGTCTGTATTGTTAAACGGAAGTGTAACTGGGAGCGTCGCGGACCTGGGGCTAACCTACTATAACCCTGCACGGCTCGGCCTGATAGAGAATCCCTCATTTACGATTGGAGGGAAGGCATACGAATGGTCAAAGTACTACTTTTCAGATGTACTTGAAACCGATAAGGACCTAAGTGCAAACAAGTTTGGCGGGCTTCCGGCAACCCTGGCAGGAACCTTTTCAATTAAAGATTGGCCAGGACATAAATTTGCGTATTCCATAATTTCGAAACAACGGAGCGACGTCCGATTGCGTTATGATTCCGGTTTAATCCCGTTACCCGATGAAGATGAGGTGATCCGGGATAAAGAAGGCCTGACGGAACTTAGCTTCAGGGACCGAATTCGGGATGACTGGTTCGGGATAACCTGGGCATATCCCCTCTCTGAAACCTTAAGTATAGGGGCCTCTATTTTTGCCAGTAGCTATCTGAACAACGGCCAGGGGGACATTCTCATCAACGAAAAGCAGGAAAACAACCAGGTCATAACCTATACAAAACGGGTTGATTTCAGGCAAAGGACTTACGGGGGAGAAATCCGGGTTGCAGCCGCCTGGAAATTAGCAGATGTAGAAATGGGGGTAAACGTCGGTCTGCCCTTCATCCCCGTATACAAAAGTGCTAACCTGAATTTTCAGGAGTCCCTTGCCGGGGCCTCCGGCGATTTGGATTTTATCATTCAGCAAGACTATGGGGATCTGCAGAGCAGCCGAAAGACCGCCACATCTGTCTCTTATGGGGTAGGATTTCCATGGAAGGAACATAAAATCCACCTCAACCTGGACTGGCATGCGGGAGTCAGCTCTTACGACCGAATTGAAATCCCTGAGGAAGCCCTTGAGTACTTTGGTACAAATCCATTCAGGGAAACCCTGAAATCAGTATTGAATTTCAGTGCAGGAGGGGAATTCTATGTTTCCCCCTCCGTGAACATCATTGGAAGCTTCAGCACAGACTTCTCAGCCGCTGAAGAAAGCATCAACCTTTTTGACTTCGTAAACCAAAGTGAGGACGAAATAAATCTTTTGGGTGACATCTGGCATTTCGCCGTGGGTATAGACCTCAACAGGCCCTGGGGTAATATCGTTCTCGGAACGAGCTATGCCCGATCGGGCAGTGAGGTGGGAACTGCCCCGGATATCCCTTTAGATGACCCCCGCCAGATTAAACCAAAAAACATTTCCACAAGTATTAACTACGAGCGCTGGCGGTTTATCATCGGTTTTGAGATCCCGCTAATCATGAAAAAACTGAAGGATCTTCCCATACCTATTAATTAATTCCCAGGAGACAGGATTGGTCCGCCGGGATTTTACTTCCTGGAGTGCAAAGCTATACGGTTGCCTTCAGTATCCGATAGTATTCCCATAAACCCGATGGCCTCGCTAATCTGGGTTTTGGGTTGCATTATTTGCCCTCCCGCTCCTTCCACCCGGTCGAGCACATGCTGTACGTCATCACAGGAGAAGTAGACAACCGGACCCATGGTATCAGAGGGAACGTATGCCCCGCTGTGCCGGACCAAGGAACCTGAAGCCCCGGGTTTCCCATCAGCAAAGGGGAACCAACCCATTAACAGCTCTTTAAACTGGTGCACTTCAATCTCAATTTCGAATATGGATTCGTAAAATTGCTTTGCCCGATCCATGTCAACAACCGGGATTTCAACCCAGCTAATTACATTGTGTTCCATAATTAGGAATTTTAAAATTTTAAATGACCACCACTACCGGATTTGAGCGCCTGTATTTACTCAATACCGGATTTTTGACTGTAATACCGCTTTATAATTTCCTCTGCGGAATGAATTGTCCTACACGTCCAGTCCATTCGCTTTTCGAGCTTATCTGCCTCGCTCAATCCCCAATTGAGATCTGTATTATTAAGCCGTTCCCGCAGCTCCTGCAACAAGATAGCCGCAGCTACAGAGACATTGAGGCTTTTGGTAAAGCCGTACATAGGGATATATACAGCACCATCCGCTTTAGCCAGTACCTCGGGGCTTAATCCTTCTTTCTCAGTTCCGAAGAACAGCGCAGCAGGGGTTTTTAAATCAAAATCCGACATGGATTGGGCATCCGCCCTGGGAACCGTAGCGATGATTCGATATCCCTTTTTCCGCAAGGCATCCATACACGCCTTACTGTTTTGGTGTCGGCGAATATCCACCCATTGTTGGGCACCCATAGCTATGTTTTTGTCTAACCTCCTGCCAAATCGCCCTTCGATCAAATGCGCCTCCTGTAACCCAAAAGCATCGCAGGAACGAATCACGGCGCTTGCGTTGTGCATCTGGTAGACATCTTCCAGGGCCACCGTGAGAAAACGGGTTCTCTTTGAGAGGATCTTCAAAAAAAGGGCTCTTCTCCTGGGGGTAATGAGTCCCTCGAGGTACTCTAATAAATCGATATCAAGCGTTGACTTGGAATCCATACTTTGCTAAATTTAGCAAAAACAAGCATGCCCGACACCCCCTTACCGGTTTCCGGTCGATGTGCACCTGTTAAACACGGCTGTAGAAGTCTAATCCATCCGGACACATGAAAAAAATTGTAGTACTCAGCGGCGCTGGAATGAGCGCCGACAGCGGAATAAATACTTTCCGCGACAGCGGTGGCCTATGGGAAGGCCACGATGTGATGGAAGTCGCTTCTCCGGAGGGGTTTCGAAGGAACCCGGACCTGGTGTTGGATTTCTACAATCAACGCCGTCGGCAACTTTTCGAAGTGGATCCCAACGCAGGACATCGAATTCTTGCCAGTTTGGAATCTCATTTCGAGGTTCAGATCATTACACAGAATGTAGACGATCTCCATGAGCGGGCCGGAAGTTCACAGGTGCTCCATTTACATGGAGAGCTTCTCAAAGCGAGGAGCACAGGACCCAATCAGCGTGTTTATCCCTGGAAAACAGATCTGGGTCCTGGAGACTCCTGCGAAGAAGGATATCCCCTCCGACCAGATATAGTTTGGTTTGGGGAGGCCGTACCCCTTCTTGGGACGGCCGCCGAATGGGTGATGGATGCCGAAATCCTTATAGTTGTGGGTACTTCACTTCAGGTTTATCCTGCAGCAGGTCTTTTGGGGTATAAACAACCCGGGGTGCCGCTATATCTAATCGACCCGAATCCGAGTTTGAGGGCCGGTGACATTGATATGCTCCATATACTACCGGAAAGGGCAGCCACAGGACTGCCTATTTTGGCAAATCAGCTAATTGATACATGGCGCGGGAGCGATTCGCCCAATCCATAATCGCCTTCCGTTCCATCTCCGTAAGGCGAGCCCCTTCATGGGTCCAGGTGTATTCATTCAGCGGCATTTCTTCGGATTCTACCGTTTCAATCACCTCTTCTAATTTATGGTCCTTTTTTTTATCGCTGTACTGTGTCCATTCAGCAAAATTCAAATGCTCCCGGCCTTCTTCAACATGATCGGCGATCCACCAGGATACGGGCGCTACTTCATTGTACCACGGATATTCTGTCCTGTTGCTGTGGCAGTCAAAGCAACTCGATTTCAATAGGGATTCCACCTGGGCAGGCGGATTTGTCTCCACCAGAAATGGTTGGAGATCATTCGTTTCCGCCCTGTTCTTTTCCGGCCGGTAGAGCTGCAGTCCCAAAAACAAAATCAATAAGGTCCATCCTATTTTTTTCCCTAATTTCATATGGTCCAAAATTTTCCCCCTAAAGTAAACCAACGGCTTTGAAATCCCAACTAAAACTTGAACTGGATTATGTAGATGCGAGCCGGGAATGCCGAAACAATATGGCAGACAAGGTCCTCTCATCCCCTCACTTGTTCCGTCCCCTGCTCGAAATCGCCCTGGAAACCCATTCGGATCTGGGGAGCCGGGCCAGTTGGATTGTAGAATTTGCCTTTAAGAAAAAACCCGAAATCCTGTACCCTCATCTGGACTTCTTTACCGGTGGAATCGGAAATCTCAAAATGGAGTCTTCCATCAGACCGATGGCTAAAATTTGCGAACTGCTTACCCTTACGCATTACAAAAGAAAAAATAATGAGAAAGGACTCCTCTCCCCTTTGCACCGGGAGCAAATAACAGCCGCGTGTTTTGACTGGCTGATCAATGCTGAAAAGGTGGCTCCCAAGGCATATAGTATGCAAACCCTTGCCTTACTCGGGCAGGATACAGAATGGATACACCCCGAGCTCCAAGCAGTGCTGGAGCAGGGATACGCCGGCGGTTCGGCAGGCTATAAAGCCAGGGCCCGCCGAATACTCAAAAATCTCAATTAAACCCTTATTCTACCC